>JADJVV010000045.1 GCA_016710435.1 Hyphomicrobiales bacterium
GGGACGGAAAGTAGTTGATGTCTCAACTGCGCCCGACAGCATCCTAAACTGACCGGGCTATGTCAACGGCGGCGGTGACCAAGGCGAACGGACAGCGGAAGCATCATCATCCAGACCAGGCGTTCCCACACGCAGGTCAGCCAGGGGACCTGGAGGCCCGGCTGGTCAAGGGTAATGCCAAGCCGACGACGCCGAACAGGTAAGCGCGCGTCCTCGACCTGCGCGCCGAGTGGAATGCCCAGAACCCCATGATGCCCGATCCTGTGAACCCGGCGGCGACGGGGCGTGCCATCATGCTGGCGGCATGCCACTTTGAACCGCAGGAACGCAGATCCTGCTGGGGGACGCCACCCTGGGCGCCGGTTTGCCATTCCCGTCACGGCGCAGTGATACAATGAAATGAAGGACATACGATGACCAGGAACGACCTGAAGATGAGGCAAGGCAAGACGTTCTCGCTGATCGTTCGTTGGGCGACGCTGCCGTTCGTCCACGCCGCCATCACGGCGATCACGAAGGCGGCGCCGGCTGTCATCACCAGTTCGGCACACGGCGTCCCCGACGGCTGGCGCGTGGCGGTCGTGTCGGCGGCGGCATGCGGCAGATCAACGCCAAGAACACGCCGCCCAGATCCACGGACTACCGTCGCGCGACAGTGCCTGACACGAGCACCGTGGCGCTGAACGACGTGAACTCGACGAACTACTCGACGTACACGTCCGGTGGCTATCTCCAGTACAAGACGCCTGTCGACCTGACCGCTTCACGGCGCGCATGTCCATCAAGGATGTCGTCGGTGGCACCGAGTTGCTCCGGCTCGACACGACCAACGCACGCATCGCGCTCGACAACGCCGCCAAAACTATTGCGCTTACCATCTCGGCAGCCGACACGGCGGCCATCACGTGGCTGGAAGGCGTGTATGACTTGGAGCTGGTGTCGGCTACGGTGTAGTGAGCCTCGTGATGTCGGGCGCCGTCACCGTAGATACCGAAGTAACCACAACTTGAGGAGATTGAAATGGCATTGATCACGACGTCCAAGGGCTCATGGACGAGTCCCTGCTCGAAAAGCGAACCGGCGGGCTGGATGACGCCAACGAGACGACCGAGTGGGTTGAATACTGGCACGACGGCGAACTCGTCCATCGTTCCGCCGCCGTCGTTCTTAAACCCCGTTGCTGGCGCCGCCAGCGTTTCACTGTTCTAATTAACTCAAAGGAGTATGACAAATGGCTAACAGCGCCGGCATGTGCACGTCGTTCAAAGGGGAGCTTCTCACAGGTATCCACGCCCTCGGCCCGGCACGGGTTCCCACGCACCGTATCCACGGCGGACGTCGTCAAGGCGGCGCTGTTCCCTGGCATCGGCGTCGCGTGGCGTCGCGGACACCGTGTATAACACGACCGGCGAACTCGCGGCGTCGGGCAGCAACACGCAGGGGCGGCGTCACGGTGACGATGGCCACGGCGCCGAGCACGAGCGGCACGACGGGCATCTTCACGCCGAGCGCCAGCTTCACGTGGGCTGCGCTCACGTCGTCGGGCGCGTTCGATGCCTGCGTGCTGTATAACAGCTCGCAGAGCGACAAGCAGATCAGCGTGCCACGTTCTCGTCGCAGTCGATCACGGCCGGCACGTTCACGCTGACCATGCCGACCAACGACGCCAGTAATGCGTTGCTTCCGGATCGCATAAGGAGCACTACCATGACACCAGCACAACTTCAAACACTCAAAGCCGCTGTTCTTGCGTCGGTCGATCCGGCAGTGCAAGCAGCAGGGTCAAGCCGAAACGACACCGAATTGGCCCGCCTACTGAACCTGCCCAGCACGTTCTACGTGTGGCGCAGCACAGTGCCTGCGGACGAGGTAGCCGATGCAATCCTGTGGGACCGCCTCACGCCGGCAGACGCGCCCGATGGCAGCGCAATCCAGACCAATCGCCTGCTGCTGTGCCAGTCGAAGCAGATCAACTTGCAAGTGTTGTTGCAAGGACGCGACAGCATCGGGACGGGCAGGCCGAACCTTCGCGCTGGACTTTCTGACGCTTTGCAGAACGTCCCGTCCGGCATTGGTGGAGCTACGCAAGACGCTGGCTGGGCAGGAGCAAGCCGCGTAAAAGCCACCATTACTCGACTGGCAACGGTTGCGGAACGTGTATTCGCAACTGGCACTGGAACTACTGGCATTCCAGGCAATCTGGTATTCGAGGGCGATCTCAACGTCAATGACATTGGCGAAATGTGGAATAGCTGATCATGGCCAACGAGAGCTACATCCGCAAGGGAACCTCGAAGCTCGTCAATGGCGAGGCTGGAGCCGCATCGGCGTTTTCGGTGGAAGGTGTGACCAACGCCAACGGCCGAGTATCCGACCAGATTGATTGGGGCGCAGCGCCGCGACCTATGTGGTACGAGTGGTCTTGCGAAGTGCAGTTTCAGGCTACGCCAACGCAGGGTCTCGGACTGGAATTGTATGTGGCTGGGGCTCCTGACGCAGACAGCACGCAAATCGATGGCGACATCGGCGCAAGTGATGCTGCACTCGGCGACGTGGACATGCGCCGCAACCTGCGATTCATCGGCTACGTCGTGAGCGAGAACGCTGCGGCCAGCGAGAAGTGCGTCGCTTCTGGAAGGTTCCAATTCACGCAGCGGTACATGAGCATCGTTGCCTACAACGCCAGCGGTGCGACGGCCAATGCGACCGATTCAAACTTCCGCTTCGACATCGTGCCGTTCTACGTTCAGGGGCAGTAGGTGGCTGGGTATTTTGACGAGTCGGCAGAACTCTGCACCGAACAGCCACAGGACCCGCTAAAGGTACGTGCCGAGCTACGGCCGCTCTACGGCCTTCAGCCTGGCGGCTTTGGCCGGTTGGATACGTCGGGTGTACCACTTACGGCTGGTTCCGGCGTCTCTTCCGTGGTATCACGGCAAGGGCGGATAATCTCCCTCACCGATGATACGAACGGCTACCTACGCAATCTTGCTGTTTCGGCCAACTACCCGCTGAGTTTTGTATTCGCGGGATCGATGCCATCTACTGCCGACTTTCGCTGCCCGTCTATGCTGACTACGGCGAGCGATAAAACAGTCCGATTTTTTGGCAAAAGCGATGGCTCCGTAGTAGCGCAGCATATAGGAGGCACGACAAGCGCAACGGCTACTAGCGCGCAGATTTTCTCCTTTGGCGAACCGTTTACGGCTGTGGCAGTATTTGGCTCGGCGACAGATGTAAGGGTTTACGGCGCAGGACCTATGAGCCGTAGTAGTGCATCCTCCTCGACAAACGTCGGTGCTCTTGTCCCGCTTACTCGCCTGGCATACGGCCAATACAATGGCAGCGCAGCGCTCTATCCGTGGGGTGGAGGCATTGCCTTGGCGCAGTGGCTCAATGTCTCGCTTACGGCAGCAGAAGCCTGGGCGCTGGTCGATAACCCGTGGCAGATATTCGAGTCGCCGCCGATAGACATCTGGGTGCCGAGTGCGGGGGGTGCGACGCTCGCGCTCTCAGGCGTAGCCGCCACAGGAGCGGCGGGGGCGCTAGCTCCGACCATCACCAACGCCCTTGCTGGCGTAGCCGCCACGGGCGCGGTAGGTACCCTCACGCCAACGGTAGGGGTGACGGTCGCACTCACCGGTGCCGCAGCTACTGGCGCGACAGGGTCGCTGGCCCCGTCGATGTCTGTAGCGCTGTCCGGCGCGGCGGCAACCGGTGCGGTAGGTCCCTCACGCCAACGGTAGGGGTGACGGTCGCACTCACCGGTGCCGCAGCTACTGGCGCGGTCGGACTACTGGTTCCATCCATCATCGCGGCCCTTGCCCGGCGCGGCGGCCACGGGGGGGCGGTCGGCGTTCTCACTCCAGTCACCGGCACCACTGTCGCGCTCACCGGCGCCGTCGGCACTGGAGCCACAGGTTCACTTGCGCCGGCGTTCAGCTTGTCCATTACAGGCGCGGCGGCGACAGGCGCTGCGGGCACGCTGACCCCAGTCTCTGGAACCACTGTCGCGCTTGCCGGCGTCGCCGGCGCGTCGGCTGTCGGACTACTCGTTCCGGACTTCAGTCTATCCGTCGCCGGCGTGTCCGCTACCGGCGCGGCAGGTGTACTCGTTCCGGGGTTCGGCCTGTCCGTCTCGGGCGTGTCCGCTACCGGCGCGGTAGGTACGCTCAGCCCATCGACTGGGACGTTCGTCGCGCTCACCGGCGTTGCCAGCACGGGGCAGTACGGCTCGCTAGCCCCATCGTTCGCCTTGAACCTATCTGGCATACTGGCTACCGGGTACGCGGGCGCGCTGTCGCCGCCGCTGTCGGAGGCGTGATACGCCCGCAAAGAGATGTTCGTCGAACACGGTTTCTCCGAAGTGTTCGCAGAAACCGGGCGCCGTGAAACATTCGTGGAGGCCCCATGAACTGGATACTGGGTAAGATCGTCGGCAACCCGCTGCTGATCCTGTGGATCGCCGCGGCGGCGTTCGCGGCGGGCGGCGTGGCCGGCGGCGGCGCCGCGTGGACGGCGCAGGGCTGGCGGCTGGATGCGGTACAATCCAAGTTCGATGGCTTCGTGGCGACCGTGAAGGCGCAAGGCGTGGCGGCGCAGAAGGCGACGGCGGCGCAGGAGTCCAGGGACAAACTCAACAAGGAGCAGACCGATGCTGCCACGAAACGCGATCTCGATACTCTGCGCGCTGACAATCAGCGCCTGCGCAACACCCGTACCCGTGGCAGCTACGTGCCCGTCGCCGCCTCCACTCCCGACAGTCCTGACCGAGCCTGCTTCGACCGGCCCGAGCTTGGCGCGGCGCTACAACGACTCGATGACGAGGTTTCGGGACTCGTTGAAGAAGGCAGTGAAGCCGTGATCAATCTCGATTCCGCCAAGGAATGGGCAAGGAGAAGGTGAATGAACATCCACGAAACCATCGCAGTACCCGTTACGCAGAAGGTCGCCACGGCAGCCGCGGCGGGCGGACTTGGGATCGCCGCGTACTTCGGCATCACGTCGCAAGAACTGGGCATGTTCATTGGTCTGTTCATAGCCTTCGGCGGCGGCGTGACGGCGGCGATGATCAACTTTTACTTTCGGCAAAAAGCATTTCCAACCTTGTCAAGGAATATGTCAAGTCCGGGGATTTCGACCGGCGCAAAGAGGAACGCAGGGAAGCTATTTGTACGCAGTGCCCATTGGTCAAGCACCGCCATGATTGCGACAATATTTAAGCGACTATTCCGGGCCGTCACTGCATTCGTGGTGGTGCTGGTGCACGATCCAGTGGCTGCGCATCAGAAGATCACCGAGGTATTGGGGATACGAGGATGACACTGGTACAGAACTGGAAGCGCATCATCACGAAGGCGTGGTCTATCCGCTGGATGCTCGTCGCCGCTTTGTTCGCCGGTATAGATGCGGCACTGCCGATCTTCGCCAATCGAATACCACAGGGGGTGTTTTCCATCCTTGCGGCACTGTCAGCTTGCATAGGTACTGTGGCGCGCCCGGTGCCCGGTGATGTTCCGACGATCGGCTTCGGCACGACCGATGGTGTCAAGCCTGGTGACACGATTACGCCGCCGAAGGCGCTGGAACGCGCTTTGCATGACGTACAAAAATTTGAAGGCGCGCTAAAACACTGCGTCAGGGTTCCGCTGCATCAGCACGAGTATGACGCTTACGTAAATCTGGCGTACAACATCGGCCCGGTGCGTTCTGTGGTTCGACACTGGTGCGCAAGCTAAACGCCGGAGACTACATTGGCGCATGCCAGCAGATACTCGTTTGGGATAAGTTCAAAGGCAAGCCGTTGCGCGGACTCACTATCCGCCGGCAGCAGGAACACCAACAATGTATGGGAGAAACATCGTGAGTGCGGATCATTGGGACATGAAGGCGAATCGTAACAAGATCGTCGACATGCTGGACAGTGCAATCGACAATGCGGCTACCGATCCGACGCGGGCGATGATGAGTATTGATGAGGCGCGGAAGCAGTTGCAGCAGATGTTTTTGTGGGCGCATGAGGCGCATCTGCGGAGTATCCCGAAAGTGTGGGGACGACCATGACGCTATCGGTCGTTTCGTTCCCGAGCAAGGACATTCGGGATATACCCTTGTCACTGCGCGCATTGGCCGACAGCATTGAGCTGGGCCTGTACGACGATGCGCACAATCTTGCATGGGTTATCGACTGTGGGGAAGGTCGCATCGAAGCGGGGCTGCTCGGTTCGGCAGCGGAAGTCTCTCCGACCGCGTACTTTCTGTTCGGACTGGCGCAACGTAGGATTGAACCATGAACCCGTTCGCAGCTACTTACGAGGCAGTGAAATGAAATGGACACCGTCCTCAAACTGCTTGGGGAAGACGGCGAACTACAAGTCGCGGTACGACAGAGACGCGCCGGTGCGACTGGGCCGGCGGCAGCAGATGTGCGCTCGCCACGCCCGTGATCCGGGTGCCGGCGAAGAAGCCCGACCGCGACGTGACGGCCCGCCGGCCCAGCATGAGCCAAGAGATCGGCTTCGGATGCTACACTACCCCACCATCCTGCAAGGAGTAACACCATGGCCATGACACAATCCACTCGCCCCGCCGGCGCCCAAGTCGGCCCGCTACTGTTTGCTTCGGCGTCTGGCACCATCCCCGCTACCGGCAACACCGTCCTCCTCGAAGTGCCGACGCTGGGCCTCAAGAACATCGGTGTCGACTTCGATGTCGGCGTGAACGCGCTGGATACCTTCGTCGTGTCGGCGCAGTTCCACCCGGACGGCGCGTTCCAGACACTCTACAGCGCCATCACGTCGACGCCGGCCGGCCTCATCATCGCGGCGTCGGGCACGCTGGCCAGCACGGGTGCCGGCGCGACGGCGTGGCTGCTCATGGACGTCCGTGGTATCTACAAGGTGCGCTTCAGCGCCAGCGGTACCGCCGCGGATACCACGACTGTTGCGATCCGCTGTTCGGGTTCGCGGTAGTACCAAAAAGAACCCCGGCGCGGTGGAGGAGGGGGCACCGGCCGGGGGCAGCGCCACACAGGGCGACTACTCAGATAGTATAGCAGACCTGACTCGTGCGACGGCGATGTCGAAGTAGCCGTGCTCCATGTCGTTGTCGACGCCCACGAAGCCGAAGCCCTCCTTGAGCGCGGCCTTGCCGGTTGACCCGGAACCCATGAAGGGGTCGAGCACCGTGCCGCCGGGCGGCGTGACGAGTCGGCAGAGGTAGCGCATGAGTTCGGTCGGTTTCACGGTGGGGTGGGCGTTCTGGGTCTGCGTGCGCGAACGATCATCCCCAACAAGCGCCGGACCTGCGTTCGCCCGCATGCCTTGTGTTGTTTTAGTCTCAAGCGCCTCGCAGCCCTCGTTCCGATCCTTCTTGCTACACTTCGGCGAATAGAAAAACCGTGCGGCGCTGCCCTTGCCGGCGTCGTGCGGCGTCCGTGGCCCGCCGAAGTATTCGCTCTTGCCCGAGCCAACCACGCCGTCGCCGTACCCAGTGATCTTGACCTGTGGCAGCGATCCGCCGGATCCGTTGCTGTCGGGGAACAGGGCCAGCACTTCATCGCTGCCGTCGTGGATCAGGTTGGCGGGCCAGCGACCTAGTGTTGATCCTGTGCTGTACTCTTCCTGTAGAGGTTGAATCTCTCCTATCATCCCTGTCATGTAGGAGGAGGAGGAGGAGTTGTGCCGAGTCGTAGTATCAATGCCCTCAACCCGACACCCATCAATGTTGATCGCCCCCGTACCAAACTGCTGCACGTTCGCCGCAACCGTGCCGATCAATGGCTTGCGAGCAACAATGACAGGCTCGTAGGCGGGCTTAAGACTTGTGCCGAACCCCTCATACTCTTTCTTGAGTTTGCCACATCGCGAGCAGCAGCCACTGTTTCGTAGTGCTCGTCCATCCAGTGCTCCAGATGCGTCGCATAAATTTTCAAATTGGGCGGCGCGTTGTTCGCCCGATTCAGATCCCTGTGGTGAACTTCCTCCTCGTCCGTCAGCGAGCGCCCAAGCATTTTCTCCGCAACCAGAATGTGCTCCAACACATACCCGTTCTGGCGCGCTCTCGGGTGTTCCGGCATCCTCACCATCACATACCCCTTCTCTGGCTCGATGTAGCGACCCCCTTTCCATGCGGGGTTGTTCGCCCCCGCCAACTTTTGGTTCGGGCCTCGCGGCCCACAGGAGCGGTTCGGCTTCGCTTTGAATTGGCAGGCATGACTGCAATACTTGTTCACGTTCGTTCGCAGCAAGTTTGGGCGCCGATAAATCGCCTTGCCGCAGCAATCGCACATCGTATTCGGAATTCGGTTTGTCATGGGTTGATTGTAGGGCATTTCCACTGCAAGCACAAGTACCTGCTCGCGCAAGATTGTATGATTTTGGCATCCCGCTGCCGTACACCCACATGATTGTGTCCCTGATCTCCCAGCCGGCGTCCTCGATTGCCGCCATCAGGCGGTGGAACGTGCGGGTGCCGCCGAACGCCAGCAGGTGCGCGCCCGGCTTGGCGACGCGCAGCGCCTCGACCCAGAACTCCTTGCCCGGTACGCCGTGATCCCACCCCTTGCCCATGAACCCGAGGCCATAGGGCGGGTCGCACACGATGGCGTCGATGCTATTCTCGTCCAGCAACCGCATAGCTTCGCGACAGTCGCCATTGATGAGAGTCGCCAGCCCTACTTCCTCGATTCTCATACCACCACCCCAGACATCTCGGCGTGCTCCATGTTGACGACCCAGCACGTCGTCGGCCCGCTGGCGTAGTTGGTGCCGGCGCCCAACGTCTTGCCGGCGCGCGGGTGCAGGATGACGCCGCTGCGGATCAGTTCGGCCTCGATGTCGGCGAAGCCGAAGTGCTTCTTGTCGAGGTAGAACTTGATGCGCTTGCGGCTGATCCACAACGTCTTGATGGCGGGCTCGTAGCGCTGGCTGATCTCGTGGTAGGGCTTGTCCTGAACGGCCGCCAGGCCAGCGTTCATGGTGTTCACCACCAGGCGCTCGCCGACGTGCTCGTCCAGGAAGTTGGCCAGGATGGAGACGGGCCCGACCTTGTTGTCGTCCATGGTGCCGCGCATGCGGTTGAGTTCCCGCATGAGCCACGGCCGGATGCGGCCCGGATCGAAGTCGATGACGCCGGCCTCGCGCGCCAGCTCGCCGCCGTAGAGCACCAGCGACGTCACCCACGTCCAGAAGCGTTCCTTGCCGGCCATGTCAAACTCTTCCTTCTCTTCGGCGCCGACCTCCGCCAGCCTGGCGCGGATCCTGTCGCGGTTCTCGACAAGGTGCTGGATGTACGCCGGCCCGGCGACGCCGTAGTGCTCGCGCAGCACGTTGGGGACGATGTCGGCGATCGGCCCGAACGCGTCCACGCGCGGGAACCGGAACTCGAACAGCCGCAGGCTCTCGGCCTCGGCGTTCTGGTTCTCCAGCAGCAGCTTGGATTGCAGCGAGTTGTTGGTCGACATGACGAGCAGCGTCACCCACTCGGCGCCGGGCCGCAGCGTGTAGTCGGCGCGCATCGACGACCTGTTCTTGCCGGTGGGTATCGAGTACACGAGGTCGCGCAGCGGCTCCGGCTTGATGGTCGTAGCCTCGTCCATGTACACCGGCAGGTTGTAGTGGGCGCCCAGGCGCTGCATGCGGGCCAGGTCGGTGTCGTTGCGGCCCACCCACGAGCCCTTCGGGCTGCCGTAGACGGAGCACATGAACTCCGCCATGGTGCTCTTGCCGACGCCCGACTCGCCGAGCGCGTTGACCGTGCAGCCCTGCCAGTTGGCGAGCTTCAGCAGCGGCGCCGCGAAGGCGAGCAGCAGCATGAAGGCGTGGGGCTCGAACCCCGGCGTGTCGAATACCTCGGTCAGCGTGCGCCACACGGCGAGGTCGCCGCGCGAGTGGAAGGGCTTCAGGAACGCCTCCATGCCGTGGCTGAAGCCAGCCTGCACGACCTCGCCGCGCTTGTAGAGCTTGTCGCCGAGCACGAACTCGGTGTCGTCGCGCTTCCATCCCTGACACTTAAACAATTGACGTAGCTTTGTTTGACTCTTCAGGCGTCTGATATAGGCGTCGCCGTACATATTGAATTTTCCCTTGATGAGCGGCTGGATGTGGTTGTCGCGCAGCGATACCTCGAATTCCGCCGGCTTGGCCAGTAGTGATGACCTCATGACACACTCCTTCCAACCTTCGTTGGGCAGCCAGTGCCGCCACCGCATGGTCTCGTAGCCAAGCTGTTCGTCATAGGCGAGTTCAACGGGGAAGCAGTCGAACTCGTAGATGAGATGCGTGACGCCGTCCTGCTCCACGTAGATGCCGCCGTCGAACTTGCCCGCCGTCTTGGGCTCCCCGCGAGTGAAGCCCTCGGGTGGTGCCGGTAGCGTGACGGCAGTGGTAACGTTGGCGATCTTCACCTGGATCACCGGTGCCGGCGCGCTGGCGACCTGGGTGCCCAACTGGGCCGGCGAACTGATCTTGCCGCGGAACGCGCAGCCGTCGCACCCGCCGGGGTTGCGACTCTCGAACGTTGTGCAGAGCGGCGGGCCAATAGACTGCTCCCGTATCTGCGCGATCTTCTTGTCTACGAACCCCGACGCCCGATTGTAATGCGGGTTCTTACTTGCCCACTGGTGGATCAGCTCGTCGCCTTCTATCGAATTCACCAACAGTTGTACCGCGGTGTAGAACTGTGGCTCCGTTAGTCCGGCAGCATTATCACGCACTACACGGACTTGCGCGCAGCGATCAGCTACCTTGGTACCCGAGCACGGCGGGAAGGAGTTTTTGACGGCGAAGGCTTGGTTGAGCGTTTCGGTCCGGGCTTCGACTTGCCTCGGCCCTTCGGGAGGCTTGACTCCGACAGCAGCGAGCGCATCAGCGACACATCGTTGGAAAACCGCGAAAGCGACAGGAACAGCGTCGGCAATAAGCTCAACGGGTCGCGGTGCGGTGGGAACCTTACGGTTATGGGTTCCGACAGGCCGCAGGACACGCGCAAGGTCACTGGTACAGGCTGGGTCGGCGCGGAATTTGTGGTGCGCGCAGAGGGCTTTGAGGCTTTCCGCAGTTTGTTTCCAGGCTTCAGGTTGGATGTGATTTTCGAGGCTCCAATATATGTGGACGCCGCCGCCGCTGGATAATACCATTGGCATAGGCAGGTGGGTTGCCGCACAGAACAGCAACAGTTGTTCGCAGGCTTCTTCCTGCGACGCGAACTTCTTTGGGTTGCCGGCGTCGACATCGAGGTCCATGAAGAACGAACGCAACGCCCGGACGTTCTTGTGCGTGCGGACCTGGTGCCAGACAGAGCCATCAGGCTTGACGGTGTCGACGCTGCGCTCGCGGTAGGCAGCTACTGCCATGTAGGCGTGTACGCCGGCGGCGTCGTAGGCGTGCACCTGTTGCGCCAGTTCCTCGATCGAGTCGCAGACCTGGTTCTTGAATTTGCCGTTGATCAGCCTGGCGGCGACGTACAGGCCCTGTACCGGCAGGATGCGGCGCAGGAATTCAATCGTGTCCATGGAGTCGCCCGGCGAGTTTCATGGCGGCGGCGTGCAGCCTGGCGTTGAACCAGCGGCGAATGGCATAGGATCTGACGACGCTGACCGCGGTGTAGATGAGGCCGATGTAGACGTTCGTCGCCACGGTCAGCGACGTGAAGCCGAATGCCGGCAGGATCAGCAGGTTGGCGACGAAGTTGATGCCGAACCCGATCAGCACGTTGACCCAGGACTCGATGAATGATCCAAGTCTTGTCTGGTTCATGGCTCATCACCCAGCAACCAGTCGACGAGCTGAATCCGCTCGCCGATCCAGCGCATGACCGGCACCGCCATCGAGTTACCGAGCGCCTTGTAGCGCGGCCCGTCGGCGGCCGGCTTGCCGTGCGTGAATGGGATCAGTGTGTAGGGTGTTTCTAGGTCAAGCAGGAGCGAGAAACGCTCGGGAAGCGTTTCGTTTGGAATGCACCCACTTATGGCAGCCAGTACAGAGCAGAGCGAGGTTGCTACTGGCGAGATGCAGATCGGGGCGAGCGACCCAAGTGTGGATGTGGTGAACTTCCCCAGTGATGCAGCGTTCGTTGCACCGCTGGCAAATGCCGCGTTCTCGTTTCCAAATCGAGTGGCATTTTTTGCGCCATCTCGTGCTTGCGTAGAAAGCCTGATGTTCTGTAGTGATTCCGCCTTTCCAGTTCTGATTGCCAGCGCCAGATCGCGCAAGTGCGGTGCAAGCGCGGCTGCAATACCGGCGGCTTGCGTAGACGGGGGATACCTGTTTGATTCGGCCACACTGCTCGCAGACCACATCAACTTTCCGTGACTGCGTATTTCGTGAAGCAAGTCCGCGGAGGATGTACGCACACTCAGGGCTGCAAGCGGTTCGCGGTCTGCTCGGTACATGCTGGAAATGTTTTCCACAATGTTTGCATTCTGCGGATACCGTTGCGCGTCGACAGGCGAGGCATTGCTTGGCCACCTGAGACATGACAGCGCCACAGTGACAGTGTTGTTTTGAGGGTCTGTGCATGCTTCTACTGTAACGCGTTCCCGTATAGATGGAAAGCCTTGTAGTAACTCGCACTCGCGGGGCGTGAGGCGGCGGACTTGCATGTGGTTCAGTACATGCGCCTTGTCGCCTCCTCCTCCTGATGCCCGCAGTGCAGATGGCACGTCGCTCAGTTCGGCAGTGCCGCCGCCTTCTCTACCCCGTAGCGCAACTGCCACCGCCTGATGCCCGCCGCCGTTCTGATGCGAGTTGCTGTGGCCCATGCTGCGCATCGTCGAGGCGATCTCACCCACGCCGAAGCCATTCTGTCCAGAGGCTTTGCAGTCGAAGGCGATAGGTACCAATGGCGTGCCCCGCCCCGTGCCATCCTCGCTCGCATCAAAGCCCTCGCCGCGCAGCGCGTGGGCAGTATCAGGAACCAGCACGGCCGGGAACCTGTTCTTCTCTGGCATCGTCTGGCCTTTTTGCAGCACCGCATCCAGGGTTTGTGCAGTCTGGCCGCCGTCCCACCATGATCCGACCAGTGCTTCGCACCCGTGTCCTAAGTCGGCCCCTGATTTGAGAAGGGGGCTTGAGGAGGAGGAGGAGTAGCTTCCGATTCCACCACACTCGAAAGTGCGCGTTCCAGTTGCGGCGGCAACGCCTTCCCTCTTTTCTCGGCGCGGCGCAGGATGCCTCTGCAAGCTGTGGCGCTCAAAAAGAACCGCGGCGGCACGGCGCCAGTCTCCAAAATGTCCGACAACGAACACGCGACGGCGTCGCTGCGGAACTCCAAAGAACTGTGCGTCCAGGACTCGGTAGGCCCACCCATACCCGAGTTGGCCCAGCGCCCCGAGGAAGGTACCAAAATCCCGTCCTGATCCGCTGGACAGCACGCCGGGGACGTTTTCCCAGACAAGCCATTCAGGCTGGTATCTGTCCGCAATAGCGAGATAGGTGAGCATGAGGTCGCCACGAGGATCAGCCAGTCCTTTTCGGAGTCCGGCAACGCTGAAGCTCTGGCAGGGGGTGCCGCCGACGAGGATGTTGGGTTCATAGTTACTCCATTGAGACGCGAGAGTCATGTCGCCGAGGTTCTGCACCGTCGGGTAATGATGGGCGAGCACCGCCGCCGGGAACTTGTCTGTCTCGGAGAACGCGACCGCCTCGAACCCAAGCGGTGACCATGCCGCCGTCGCGGCCTCGATGCCGCTACACACGCTGAGATATCGCACCCCTACCCCCTCCGGTTACCGCGCCTCCTACTGCTGAATGGGGGCGGGCCTAAGTCCTTGCAGCCGGGCAGCCATCATGGCCACCCGCTCGCGCCTGACGCCCTTGTCCATCGCCTCGAACGGCAGTAGCTGCCGCTCGACGGCGACGACGAGCGCCTTGGTTATCGCCTCAGCCTGTCGGGCCAGCAGGCTGCCGACCCGCGGCAATCCGCCAGTAGACCACGTGTGGACGGTCTGTCGGCTGACGCCGTACATCTGCGCGAGTTCGATCTTCGTGAGACCGGAGTCGCGCAGCACGCGGGCGAAGTCCATCACGGCGCCGCGGCGAGACCGAGCTTGGCGCGGAGCTTCTCGGCCAGGCTGGCTCCGGCTGCCACGACCTGCGCGCTGGGTGCAGTCTGAGCCGCCGGCTGCGGCGCGGCACCGAAGCCGGTTGAGGGGGCCGCAGCCGCCGGCGGGGTCACGGGAGAGGGGGCCGTGACTTGTGCCGCCGGGGCTGAGGCTTGAACGGGGGGCGGGTAGGCAGCGATGAGCGCCTGACCAGCCGCTGATGTGGCACCCACGACGTCGATCGTCGCGCGGATCTCGGCGGGGATATGGCTGAGGTCCGGCGCGGCGGCAACATGGTCTCCAATACCGGGCGGTGTTATGGCATGTACTGTCGACGCCGGCGCCGCAGCAGCCTCAGCCGCCTTCGCGGCTTCCATCTCGGCGCGCGTGCGGCGCGTCCGCTTGGCAGGCTCGGCAGCGGGGGCCGCAGCCGCCGGCGGGGTCACGGGAGAGGGGGCCGTGACTTGTACCGCCGGGGCTGAGGCCCGGATCAGTTCCATGAAGTCGATGCCGGTCAGCGCCTGGTAGGTGCGCAGGCCGGCGTGGGTCTCCAGGCCGCCGACAGCCGTCACCGCCGCCTGTACGTGGGGCTCAAGGCCGGCGAACGGCGCCTCGGCGGTCGGACCGGCGGGGGTGGCAGCAGCGGCAGCCAGGGCATGAGCACGGGCGTTCTCAGCGGCTTGGGCTGCCAAGTAGGCGGGGTCTGTAATCTGGCTTGCCCCAAACCCGCCAGTCTGGCCAGTCGCCGCCGCAGGGGCGACGTAGGCGGGCGCGGCGACATCCGGCGCCGGCAAGCCAAGGTTCGCGGGCGCCGCCAGTGCCGGCACGGCGGCGCCGCGAGACTGCGCCGTGATGAGCCTGACGTCGTCGCCCGTCTTGCGCTCGTTGACGCGGATAAACTCGGCTTCCGTGAGGAACCGGTTGAAGCTGAACTGGAGGACGCCGTTGGCGGTCTGGTCGAATGTGACGTTGGTGACCAGCGTGGCGATGCCGTAGCCGCGACCGGACAGCGCCGACACGTAGGATCCCCAGTTCTTGAGGCTGCCCGCCTTGACCGCCAGACCGAGCATCTTGAAGTTGAGGTCGTTCGCTGGCAGCACGGCGAGCTGCTTGCTGTCGCCGCACGCGCGCACCGGCTTGCTGGTCAGCTTACTTATCTTCGAGCCCCAGGCATACTGCGGGCAGGTGGCGCAGACGGGATTCTGTTTGGCTACGACGTCGGCGTCCGGCGTCACGCCGTTGGCGGACCGGCACGTCGGTTCCAGGTGCTCGCCTTCGACGTACTCGCCCTCGAAGAACGTGTGCGACAGCGCCGGGTTGGCGTCGACGACGACGATCTCCAGGCACATCATCGGCAGCGGCGGCTGGCCGGCGGCGGCGGGTGCCATCATCAGGACAGTCGTTTCGTCGCCGTCCTTGATGCTGAACTTGTTGGCCTTGATGCCGATGGACGGGAAACCGCCCGACCGCACGCCGCCGGTAGCCGCCGCGTTGGCAGCAGCGATAGCTGCCGCGATGTCGGGGCTCTGAAGGTGGGCGGGAAGTTGCAGGTTGCTGGGGACTACGGATACTGCTGTACTCATGACTGATTCTCCTGGGTTGAAGTAAGTGCTTTGCGTATTGCGGCGAGTTGGTTAATCATACTCACGACATCTTCGAAGTACACACGACGAATCATGGGGGGCGAGCCCCCGGCGCCCGGCATGGGGATATCGAACGCCGCCGGCCTGGCCTTCTCGATTTCCTGCGCGGCGGCAGCGAGATTCCTGTCGAGGTTGTGAATGAAAGTTGTTCCCTTCCCCACTTCGCCCGAAGTCAGCATGTTGTAGCAGGGCCAGCAGATGTTGTCGTTAAACTTGCCTTGGTCACTGCGGTTCTGGCAACCGTAGACGACACACTTACGGGCTGGCATCGGCGGGCACGGCGGTACGGGCGGCGGGGTCCATCCGATACTGACCAGCGCGTCTACGATCTGCGAATGGTACGTGTTCATGCCTTCCCCCTGCGCCACGCCAAATCCTTGAAACTCGTGTACCGGATCCCCGGCGGCTGGTCGCCGGCTTCGATCAGTTCCTTCGTGACGGTCTTATTTACTGCCTTGTTCAGCAGCGACCAGAGGCCATGGCGTTCGATGTGGCCGAGGATGTATTCCCACGCCATCTTCTGGTTCTGATTCCTGGCGACTGTGGCGAGGTCGTCGGGCGGCGCGGCCTCGCAGAGGATGCGATGGATGACTTGATCCATGTTATCCACGGTCACGCTGTCCTTGGTCGTCCAGAACGTCATGTGGCCCGTGGATGAACTCTTCCATTGCTGGGCGCCGGTCTTGAGCAGTTCGGCTTTGATGAAGCCCTCGCACAGCGCCATCTCCTCCATCATCGGCGCCAGCCTGGCGCGCTCTCGGCCTGGACGGCAGTGATCTGCTCGTCCAGCTCGAATCGACGACTCATTACCTCGTCGAGGTTGATGTCTTCACTCATGGTTCCCTCCATCAGGTTGGTGATTGTAGCAGGTAAGACTGTAAAGTTCTTGGCAGGTTCAATTTTATTTTCCTACGCTGAAGAAGTAAGCGAGTTCCTGCCGGGCCGCGTCGCGTTCCTGCTCCACAACAAGGAGTTCGACAGCGAGTTGTTCGAGCCGGGTCGCCGCCGCCAATCGCGCATCTCGCACGACGTGGTCGTTCCACCCGTAGGGGGTCCGCAGCACGTGCAGGGCGTGGTCGATCTTGGCCAGGTCGATGGTTGCGGCGGTCATACCAACCCCTCCTTCTTTTCAACCATGTCGAGCAGCAAGCCCTGAAACTTCTGGCGCTCGACCAGGCGCTTGTATACCTTCCGTTCCACCGCCGCACCGCTGAGGTTGACGATACACGTCGTCCTGTGTTGTCCGGGCCGCGTGATCCGACCGCAGGCCTGCGTGTAGGTGTCGTTAGAGTCGATGCCAGTCCACCACACCACGACGGATGCCT
Organism: Hyphomicrobiales bacterium; assembly: GCA_016710435.1. Lineage (NCBI taxonomy): Bacteria > Pseudomonadati > Pseudomonadota > Alphaproteobacteria > Hyphomicrobiales > Hyphomicrobiales bacterium. Next base: position 17,010 of record JADJVV010000045.1, read on the forward strand.
GGATCAGCGTAAGGCCGTGACTCATGGTGCCCGGATGTGCGACGATTATCTCCAGGTCCGACTTCTCATCCTCGAACCGCAGGAATATTTCGTTGCGCTCCTTGACCGGCGTGTCTCCGGTAACGATGGCGGTGTTCCAGTGCTTGTTCAGTTCTCTCGCGATCATGACTGTCATGGACGTGAACGGCACGAATACCAGGATCTTGCCGCCGGCCTCCTCGATGACCTCCATCAGGGTCTCCAGGCGGGTGCCGGTGTCGATCTCGTGCGGGCGGCCATCGACGTCATAGACGCAGCCGCCGGCGATCTGGAGCGCCTTACCCAGCTTCACGCCCTCGTTGACGGCACTGATACGCTTGCCCTCGACCTCGGTCATCAGGTCGCGCATGAGTTCCTTCAGGTGCTTGGTCTGCTCAGCGGACAGCGTGACGTCACGGGTCTGGTAGACGGTCGGCGGCAGGTCGATGCACTCGTCTCTCTTGAATCGTATGGCTGGCCGCATGACCTTGTGCACGATAGCCGTCGACTCAGCCCGCGGCGTCCAGACGTAGTCGGACTGGTGGTCCATGACCATGGCGCGAAACTGGCCGAAGAACTTGGGCACTGTCGTCGGCGTGATGAGGCGGCATTGGCCATAGGCGTCCTCTGGCGAGTTCGGCGTCGGCGTGCCCGTCATGCCCCACACCCAGGGTTTCGGCTTGCCGCTCGTGGGGTACAGGAACTCCTCCATCACCTTCCAGCGGCCAGTCTGTTTGTTCCTATACGTCGCAACTTCGTCGATTATGACGATGTCGATGTCGGGCCGCTTGGCAAGTTCTCTCGCGACTACGGCGATGCCATCGTGGTTGATGATATAGAAATCGGCCGGCTGGGCAAGCAAGCGGCGTCGCCGCTCAGCTGACCCGTGCAGCACGGCGAACCGGCGATGCGTGAAGTGGACGAACAGCGTGTCGCCCCACACGCGCTCCAGCGTGGACAGCGGTGCCACGACCAGCGCCTTGCGGCCGTAGCCCTCAGTCATGAGGTAGTCGGCAGCCCAGCACGCCGTTAAACTTTTGCCGGTGTTACCGGTAGCGAAGATGCACCCGTTGCGCCGCAAGAGAAGAAACCCGGACGGGACATTGAAGCAGTACATGAACCCGTCTGGAGACGGCTCCCGCCACACGTTCTGGGATTTGCCGCCCGCACCTACGCCTTTCAGATACAGGAGTGACGCTCCTGCCCTAGCGTGTACCACGTATTCAGGTTTGTGCTCTTCGCGTTCGGATACAAATAGCGTAGCTGTTCTGCCGGTGGCAGCATACGCATACTGGATGAAATCTGCGGACGCCTTAATAGTCGAGAAGAACTGCGAGGCGCCGGACTTACGGGCGCACCCATCCCAGTGAACGGCTTCGCCCGCTATCACTTCGAGCTGCGATATATCGCACTCCCAGAACTCAGGACCAAACTCCTTAGTATGCAGCGGCGCCTGAAACCGGAACACCGTGAACCCCTGCGCCGTCGGATAGTCGTTACTGGATTCTTTCCATTCGATGCCGGCGGCAGTGAGAAGGGTGCGCAGCCTGTCTTTTTTGCGCTGCTTTTTCACGCGCACGACACACCCATCAGATATGTACGGGAAGTGTCCGTCTGCAATGACGGCGACCATCACGCGTAGCTGTGCGTCATTGAGTGGAAACGCAGTTGTTATCTTGGGGGTGAACGTGGTAATGAACCGCCCCGGCCACCCCATCACAGAATCCTCATATCTGGATTCGACATACGATGCAGGAACCGTCATCCGCCCTCCCGTGCTCGCGACATACAAGACTGTGTGGTCTGGGCTAAGCAACTGATCGATGCCGTACGTCGTCTTGAATCTGATCATCTCCTCACAGGGGCGTCTAACGAACGCCGTGGGGGTGACGAACTCGACAGTCCCGTCGAGGTTGTACTGGCCTACCTTGCCATTCTCATACGAATCTATGCGCCGCCATCCGGCCGGCGACAGGTATTCGGTTGACGCGTCTACACAGCCGATGTCATTAAGCACGTAGCCGTGCGGGTTGGTGACCATGAAGCCGGCCGTCACGGCCTGGTGGGCGAAGGGCTGCGGGATGGTTGACTGGTCGCGCGGCCACGAGTAGTAGTGCTGGATCGGCGACTCGGCCGGCACGCCCAGCAGCGCGAGCCTGGCGACGGCGTCGATGGTGTGCGGCATGCAGACGAAGCCCGGCGCCAGCGCCTCGGCACCGCGGATGGTGGCCAGCACGCGCGGGTCGTCGGTCTCGACCACCAGCGCGCGGTCGTCGGGGAGGACGGTGGCGGTCACTCCCCCAGAACCTCAACCGCCCGACGGTACGCGGCGCAGCGTGCCGGCTGCTTGCAGAACTGGTCGCAGACGCGCTCGTACTCGGCAACCAGATCCCGGAGTATCTCCGGCGCCAGGTCTCGTAGCTGGCGTTGGCGTTCGCGGTCGGCGTGCTCGGCGTTGTGCATGGTGTGGATGTCAGCCATCACTGGTCTCCCCGGCACGGCGAGCCCGAGTTGCAGCCGCAACATGCGGCGACTCGTCTCCATGCCGTCGATGTAGCCGGTCTCGTATGACTTCGTAGCTGCGTCGGCGTGCTGTTTTATGCGACCAGTTCGCCTATCGTATCGATCATCATCTCCTGAACTGTGTCTTTCCTGGGGGACATCGATCGGCACTACGCCGCTCTTGAGTTGCCCTACAGCATAGGCGCATTCATCGCGTTCTTTCCTGTGGCAATCATACACATCGTTCATGGCTTCTCTCCTGTCAAGGTCGGAATCACAAACTGCACCTGGTCAGCCGGCACGCTTTCGACGCGACCGTCTGGCCACTCAACGATGGCCGCCGTGTAGTTGCCTGGGCCGCCCTCAAGTTCCTCGTATCCGACGCCGAATTGATGGAATACTGCTTCCCCCTGCGGCTCCAGAGCATACGTTTTCTTGTATGTACTCCCCTCGACTGGGTGCGCCACATATCTACTAACGATCACTTTCCTGAGATCATTTCCCATGCTTCTCTCCCGTCAAGTCTCGAATGGTGGCCTCCAGTGCCGCCAGGTCGTCGTAGCCGTCGCAGCAGATGGACAGCCCGCCGGCCTTAAGCACGCCCTCCATGAACTCCTCCTGATGCGCCGACATGCCGCGCCGCAGCTCGCCGCGGCGGCCCGGCCGCTTGGCCTCGATGCTCAGGAACACGCCGATCTTCTTGCCGACCATCGCAGGCGTGATGACGACAGGCAGGGCGGCGATCCTGTCGTGTATGCCAGGCACGCCAAGCGCTGTCTGAACGACGGCGAAGTTGAAGGCGTCGCGGCGGTCACACCACTGTCGAACGACGTCCTTAACGTGGTTCTCTGTCTCCAGGTTCTTCATTTCCCCTCCAGTTGAGCAATTCGATTGAGTGCCGCGATCAGCCGGCGTCGCAGCCTGGCGTTCTCCCGCAGCAGGGCGTTGATGGCGAGGCGCAGCGACCAGCGCCGGTACTTCGGGGCCATGTCACCTACTTGACCCAGACCTCGGGCCTCGATAGATAACCACGAAGCCGCCAGAAGGCGGGCTGGCGGGCGTCGGCGGCGGCAGCCATACCACTCTGTCGATCGGGTTCCCATTGAGTGCGGAGTCCGTCGCCATTTTTACCGCCCGATCAAGTACGCTCTGGTCCATCTCACTCTCCCGGCGGCCCCTCGGCCTTGTCACAAATTCCAGCCTTGTTCGCCCCGCATTGCCGGCACGACTTGGCGCCGCGCCGTGGCGCCGCCGGCCAGTGGTTGGTTCGGTACGCGACTTGCAGGCGCTCGACTTCCGGAAGTAGGACTGCCCAGAGTTCGGGGAGTTCCTTGCGCCTAAACTTCTCGTCACTGGTCTGGCCATGCTTGAGCCAGATGTAACTGGTGTCGATCGTTTCGAGTTCGGGGAACTGGTGGAACGCCGTCGCCGCGAACAGCCTGAGTTGGTCGTTGTCGGGCCAGATCATGCCGGCCTTCCAGTCGCCAATGAAGGCATAGCTGCCGTTGATGACGGCGACGTCGTAGATGGATCGGCACCACGCCTGCCGGTCGAAGTAACCGCACGGCTTGAACGCCTGATCCAGGGTGACGCGGAGCTGGTGTACTTGACGCCCGGCGCGGCGAGCACCATGGCAGCCATGGGTTCGTAGGGCGCGTACTGCGCGGGCAGCGGCGTGCCCTTGGCGATGCGCTGCGTGAGGGCGTCGTCGATCCTGTTGCCGGCCAGCATAGCCTCGGTCTGCACGAACTCGACGCGGTCGGCCGAGCCCTTCGGCGCCACGTTCTTGTGGTAGAACATCCGCGGACATTCCATCCAATCTTTGCGTCGGCTGTGGCTCCACGCGATGAAGTCGGTTGTCATAGTTTTACCTGTATGGGTGTCGTGCATTCCGCGCAGCACACACGCCAGCCCTCAAATTCCCCAAGAGGCTTCTTGTGCAGCAGGCAGTTATCCATGATGCCGACGTGTGGGCATTTCCTTTTGTAGCCGACCTCGTCCCAGGCGCGCTTGCCGTCGCCAGTGAACTCACAGAACCGGATCGTTTCGGTTGTCATAATTTTACCGAGTCTCCATTACATAGCTCGTTGAGGAACTGCTCGTCCTGCCAGCCTTTCGGGCCGCCGAGCGGGTGCTGTCGGTACTCTTTGCCGCAGACAGGGCAGATGCAGGCTCCTGACGCCCGGCGGAACTCGGGGTCTGGTGGGTACTCGGCGCTAAGATCGTAACCGTTGGCGAGGGTCATTTCTTCACCTTCCCAAGCTTAACCGCGAGTTCGTGCTTCTCCCAGCCGGCCAGGAACATGACGGCCTGCTTCCAGTCCTCGAAGGTCTGTAGCGTGATGTCGTTGGCGAAGCCGTGCTCGTTGCCGCCCTTGGTCTGGAGGCATATCATGCCGGCCCCATAATTATGGTCCTGGATCAGCCGGAAGCCGTTGCGATCGGCCATGCCAAACGCCACATCGATGTTGTTCTTCTCTTGCCAGGGGGTCATATGTGTGCCCACCGTTCTCTGCGTTTAATTCGGCTGATAGTCATTTGCCCTACTCCATATTCAGATGCGATAACATGCTGTGGCCTGGCGTCTGCGCGGATTCTAAGTACCTGTTCTGCGTTAAGAGGAGACAGGCGCTCTTTGTGTTGGGTGGTAAGAGGGCGCCCTTTGTTGGCCGCCAGTAGCGCCGCTGCTGCCGCGGGCGGCATCCCTCTTTACCGAAGCGAGGGTGCGCCGCACCGCGCGGCATGCGTTCAGGGTGGGTTATTGCAGGGCTCGGCGGCCTGCGCCCTCTGGCGTCTTTATCATGCTCGTTATCCAGCTGCGTACCAACATATAGATGTCGCGGATTGCACACATGGGAGTGTCGCACCTGTGTAGTACCCACAGCCCTGAAGGTATTGGCCCCACATACACCGTGTAGTAGTGCCGGTGGGCTCGAACAGTCTTACCCCGCACTTTCAGCTTCCCGTAGCCGTCTTGGCCGGGCTTACCTGAGAATATCCAGCAGCCAGTATTGCTAATGGTGTGGAAGTCTAGCGAAGCCATGATAGGAGCACTTGTATGTCTATTTCCATACCGCTTGCATTTCGATGTCCGCCGCCGCCGAACGCCTTGGCGACAGCGCTGACATCGTAGTCACCATTAGAGCGCAGCGAGCAGTTGGCTACCATCTTGGTCTGGTTCAGGGTCCAGCACAGGCCGAAGGTGCCACTTTGCACAGCGAGTTCGTGGCCGACATCAGAGGTCAGGTGCGGCGGGCAGTTGGCGGCGAGGCCAGGCAGGTTGAATTGATATTCGATCTCGACCCCATCCACCAACTTCCAGACAGAGCACTTCCTGGCGCCGCCCTTCACTACACTCTGCACGTTCTGGTCGTGGGCGCGCAGGATGGCAGCGCCCTCGTGAATCATCCCCTCGGCATCGGAGTCCTGCGCAAAGTTATCCCGCCACTGCGCGAACGACCACGGCGCGTAGCTCCACAGCGCCTTGCTGAACTCCTTGGTGCCATCGATCCGGAACTGCCAGCGATCGTAGTCGTCGATATGTTGGATCAACTTGGGAACCTCGGTGCCGGGGCAGAAGTATTCCCAGGCGATCAGGGCGCCGGACCTGTTGTTGTCGAGAACAATGTAGGCGTCTTTTGCGCCGCCGAATGACTGGTAGAAGTCGCGTTCCCCGTCGTCGCACCACATTTGGAATGCAGATAGGTGGTGATCAAGCCAGACGACACGCTTGGCCGACGCGAACAAGGCGTCCATCACTTCGCGCGGGAAGCTGAAGTCGAGGATGTAGACGTCGTTGTCTTTTGCAGCCAGCGAGACTTTCATGTCGAAGTCCGCCGGCGTCGTAACTTCGCCGTATCGGCACGCCACGTAGTCGGCGCTGTCACCCAGCCGGAGCCAGGCCGCGAAGGCGGCGCCGAATCCGTCGGCACAGTTGGCATGATAAATCACTAATGGCTTCATTCTTAGTCTCCGTCGTTATCCCAACACTCGATGTCCGCATCGGCCGCCGCTGCCGGGTCGGTGCTCAGTCCGGCGCCGCATTCCAGTTCTACTTCCAGCGCGATCTCGGCGGACTCCCGCGCCTGTTCTGGGGTCATGCTGCCGCGGGCCTGGTAGCGCGCCGCGCACAGCCTCAACCATTCATAGCTGTCCATGTTGTTGCCCTCACCCATCCAAGTTGTCGAAGTCCGGAAACTGCGGCTCCGTCATCGGTGCCGGCGGCTCCATGCGGACGAACCTGGCGGCAGACGACAGCAACTGGTCGACGCCCTTGTGCAGGTACTCCAGCGTGTGGTAGTTGAATATCTCGCGCTCACCGGCGAGCACCGGCAGCGGGTTCTCGGATTCGTGGGCACAGACGGCGGCGACGGAGTCCCTGTAGACGTGCCACACGTTGCCGCCGCACATGTGCACCCACTCCCGCTCGTTCGCAAACCGCACATCGGAGCACACGAAGAGCTGCGGCACGAATTCGGGGTACAGCGCCTGACTACGCACCCGGTCGATCCAGATATCGGCCCGGTCAAGCCAGTAGCCAAGGTTCTGGGCGCGCCTGAATTCACTCCCCCACCACTGGAGAACCTGACGGGGCGACAGCGGGAGGGCGTCAAGGTCGAAGTAACTGTCGTGATGCCACTTGGCAATCTCAGCGCGTGCGATGGGGACGAATCCAGCGTCGAAACAATGCCGGAGCGCCAGCGCGGAGCACGGCTCCTCCTTCGTGTCGCGGTCGCGCAGCAGGCCGTCAACGACGCCGAACGCCGCCGCCACTTCGCGGCGCAGGGCGTCGGCGAAACTGAACTTGATGAAGCCATAGTGCCGCACGAGATAGTCTGCGACTGAATCTTTCCCGCTTCCTGCTTTTCCTGCCAGGCCGATCAAAATCATGATGCCCCCTTCAATGTGTCTCCAATTTTACCTTCGCCGATGAGCGGCAGCCCTGGCGCCCAGTCTGGCGTCCTGCTCATCTCCTGAACCATGAACGCCAGCGCGTCCGCCGCCGCGTCTTCTGGTACTACAGTCACGACGTCGTCATAGGTGGACAGGGCCACTATCAATAAGTTCCTGATCTCCAGCAGTTGCCGACTAACGATGCAGTAGTGGATGCACTGCACGGTGTTTTCGACCAACTTGGCGCCAAAAAGTTTCAACCGGTTGCGACCATTGAAGTAACTGGCCTGGCCGTGCTCGTCGCGCGAGATGCCGTCGTATCGCATGGCCAAGCCGTTGGGCATCCAGATCTTGTCCTTGGCGGTACGCATGACGCCGTGCGCGCCGAACACCATCTCACGGCCGGCAATCATGGCGTCAATGGCCTGCTCCATGAGCCCCAGTAGGCGACAATCTTGTCCATCCTGGCGCGGTACCGATCAATCAGCGCATTAGTCACGGCGGCGTGGATGAGCATATCGTTTAGGTTTAAACGACTTGGTAACTCGGATACCGCCTTCACCTTGCCGGGGTTGTTGAGGAAACGACTCGGGTCGACTTGCAGGGTCTCCATGTCGGCCATCCCGAACTGGATGGGAGGCGCCCCCAGCATGCCCTTGAGCAGCTCGGCGCTGGCTTTCAGGTACCCCATTCCGAAGCCGCATCCCAGAATTTGAACCTTGCCTAGTTGGCCAGGTATGTGGTCAGGCGCCACAACCTTTCCGTCTGGCTGAACTATTTTCAGTTTCCGATCAACCGGCCGGCCATAAATGACTGATGCGTGCTCGCTGTAGACGTCGCGACCCTGGGCAAACGCCTCCACGAGGTCGTGCTGGCCAGCCAGCCAGGGCTGTGATGCGGGCTTCCCCCTGCCCCGAGTCGGCCGTGATGATCTTGTGGCCGGGCGGCGCCATGATGGACGCCGCGATGACCGAGAGTTCGGGCCGGTTCTCGTTGTGCTTCGACGAGATGTTGAGCCAGTTCATCTTGTCGCCGCCGCCCATGCGGAACGTGTGCGCGGCGCCGTAGGACACGTAGACAGGCATCGCGCCGCGCTCGGCGCACTGCTGGTACCGTGCGGCTCGCGTTTCGACGATGTTCGATTTCACGGCTATGCGCGCCTCGGCGATGCACCGGACCTCCTCGTCTTCGTCCTCCAGCAGATCCTGCATGCCGGGGTCCGTCTTGGCGAAGGCGTAGATCTGCTCGCCGGTCGTGGGACTGGTCTTTACAGGCGGCTCGACGCCGTACTCCCGCAGCAGGGCGGCGAGCTTGTCGTTGGACCCCACGATCTTCTTGTCGACGCGGTGCCCGCGCACTTCTTGCACGGCAGCACGAGGTCGGGCGAGATGGCCTGGGTTCGGTCGGCGCCATCGCCGCCGCACACTGGGCACAGCATGCCGATGCGCCGCAGCACGTCGATCTTGCGCCGGCGCTCCGTCGCTACCGCGCCGCGGAGCCTGTCGACGTCGCCCAGGAATACCGGCTCGGTGAACATACGCACTACGGTATCGATGACTTGCAACTCCGCCGCCGGCATCTGCTCCAGGAATATCTGCGCCAGGTCGTAGGTACGCTCGCAGTCGTTGACAGAGTAGGCGCCGTACTCCGCCCGCTCTTCCCTGCTGAAGTCGGCGGCGCGCTTGCCCTTGGCGAACGTCACGTAGTCGCCCTGGCGACCGGGCAGGTGGCGGATGCAGAGGTCGTGCAGCGAGTTGCCGGCTTTCGGGCCGTCGAGCACGCGCGCCATGCTCAGCGTGTCGATGTGCATGGCCGGCCGGATGCCGTGGTGATGGGAGAGGGATGAGGCCGTCGAAGTGGCTGTGATGACAAATGAGTGCCGTGTCGGCCCAGTCCACTTCTTCTCGCAGGAACGCGGCGGCGCGGTCGGGTAGCAGCCAGAACGCCTGGTGTCGTTCACCTTGACGCCCAGCAGGATCTCCTCGAAACGGCCATCACGGACATACGCCTCCGTCGTCATGTTCGACAGCGTGTAGTCGGCGGCGTAGTATGTCTCGAAATCGCATACTATGGTATCCATCATGCCGCATGTACCTCGCAGTAGTCAGGGCCTCGCGTGGCACACTCGCAGGCACCCGGCCCGTCACGATGATAGAGTTTAGGCGGCTGACATATACGTCGCCCGCCTTTAGTGACGACCCACATGCACATGTCGGGCGTGCGGTCCGCCTTCTCGCCGTCCTCAACCCCAGCGCGGTAGGCCAGCGCGATGACGTGCGCCAGGGCGGCGTCCATGCGGAACCGCGCGGCGGGGTCCGCGACCAGGAACCGCGCGAACTCGGCGCGCATGTCGTCTAGCATCAGGGGCATGATTCGTCCAGACCATCAGCCATGCGGAGCAGCATAAACCGAATAGGCTCGCCCTCGCCGTAGACATGGGCGACCTGTTCGGCCGCCTCTCTCAGTATCGCAACCTGCGCGGCGCGGAGTTGGTCGGCAATTTTGCACTTTCCATCTGACACGCAAGGCTTGCAGATAAGCCAAGGCGAGTCATTAGATGCGCACTCATTAGGGATCATGTCTGCTCCGGCATGGCCTTGGGGTCGTCGTAGATCTGCTGCTGGTCGCTAGTCATCGCGTCGCCCTCCCGGTGCCTGACGTGTGGTGGCGGTGCCAGACCTGATAGAACAGATCCTGCATGGCGGCGCGCGGCGGCGTCGGCGGCCTGTAGGGCGCGCGTGGGATCAGTCTCGATCAGTTCCATGCAGCGGCTGAGGTTGCGGTCGACGGCGGCGCGCGTGGCGGCGAGGTCTGGGGTTGGCCACGTCATGTTGTTACCCTTCGGTGTTCGTTCATTCTTCCCTCACTCATCAGTTGATAACAGGCCAATGGCCTCTTGTTCTTCCAGCACTCCGACCGCGAGGCCGTCATTTAGTTCCGCGACCGCTCGCACGGCTTCGGTCTCGGCTTCTACCGTGCGGTCGCGCAGGTGGGTCTTTACGGGGTCGTGGTGGCTGCCCCGGCGTCGCCACCAGCACGACTCGCCGCCAGGTCTGTACTCGCCGGGGTCGGTGTCGACGTCGGCCTCTTCAGCTTTCAGGTAGTCCGATAACATCGTCATCACGTCCTCCATTTCTTGAGTAGGCTGTCGATCGACAGCGAGTCGGGCTGCCCAGCCTCTCTCGTCGCCGGGCGTGGCGCTGCCGCACCTGCATCAGCAGCAGGTCGGCCTGCTGTTGTCAGGTCAGGCGCCGGCGTGTCGGCGGCCGCGGGCCACATGCTAGCCGCTGGGAGTACCAGGGCTATCGAGACGTTCGGGCAGTGTCGTCGGCTTCATCAGGATTGCGTGGAGTCGGTGCGGTAGAGTTATACGCCAGATGGCGAACACATCACGTTAGACCCCCCAGCCGCCGAGCATCAGCTTCAGCCGGTCCATCATCATGGCGCTCTCTTGGCTTCCCGTTCTCGAGGCCGAGCGCAACGCACTTTCCATATGCCCAACCGACAGCTTCGGCATCAACAGACATCGCGTGCTCAACGGCGCAGCCTCGCTGAACTCCACGTTAGCCATCATTGGCGAGTACAGCATGGGCGACCAAGACTTCGGGATAGCACGCCAGTTCCAACGGTCGCGCCAGTCCATCCGAGCATTGCCGCAAAATCTTCCCTGATCGTTATTCCGTCTTCGACCACCCACGCCACAACTTCATTACTGCGCAGTCGGCATATCTCAGCGCATAGCGCCTCAACTCATTCTCCGTCTGCGCCACCGATGCGCTGTGCAATCGCAATTTCTAAAATGTCCATTTCTCTCCGAACATGATGGCTAACCCGGCGTTTCCAGCGGAGGCTGCGCCATGCTAGCCGCTGCCGAACTTGGCGCCGGTCACCTAGATCGTTAGCGGTCACGGTATTCAGCCGCCATGCGCGCCATTTCCAAGCCCCTCGCCGTTGAGCTTCGCATCGTCCCGGCACCGAGGTAGGCAGGCAATCGCGCCGCTCCGTTCGCGTCAATCACCATGCTTGGCGCCCATCCGGGGCCGTTGATGAACTTCAACCACGTTTCAACGCTGCTGCCTTTGTCGGCACCCCATCGCGTTCCGGCCATGTGCTGCGCCAATTCTTCTGGCGTGGCGAACACCGGGGAAATCGGGCTGCCTTCGCTGACAGTCTCCCAAATCTGGTAGCCGTCGCCAGTAGGCGGCTCGCTGCGCGTCCAGTCGTCTGCCGCCTGCTCGGCTTCCGGAGAATCCCAGATCGTCCCGTTACCGTTGCATTCCTGGCGTCCCCCACTCTTCCGGCAGTCCCGCTGCTGCAATGATCTTCTTCGTCGCAGACCATTTGTCGCAGGCGTCGTGCCCGATGAAGGGCGGTGTGCGGCCAGCAAGGCCAGCAGTCAGTTCTGCCATGTCCGCGCCGCACGTCTTTCCTTGCGTGCTGTAAAGTGGTGCCTCGCACAAGTAGGTGGCATGCGCCTCTCTCAGCGCGTCGGTTCCTGACAGCATCAGCAGCGACACAAGGTCGCCAAGGCGCTGGCTTGCCGTTGTGGCTCCGCTGCCACTGCAAGCGGCGCAATTGCGACTCTTCGCGTAGTGCGGGTTCAGGTAACCACTCCACGGCTTGTCCATCGGCCACTGAAAATCCAACGGCACGCGCTTCAGTTCTCTTCCCATCGTCTTCTCCTTAAAATGCGTTCTAACTAATCGTTCCAGCGGAGCCACGCGATAATGCCGCTCAGCCCCTCAACTCAAACGTTGGGCGTCACCAGTCCACGCGGGCCACGCTTCAACCCGGCGACGCCATAGCGCTGCGCAACTTCGTCGGGGCGCGCAAACCCCTACCGTCCCGGCTCTACGCTCTATAAAATGGCCGGCATTTCAGCCGGTGCCGCGCTAGGCCCGCAGCAAGCCGGTAGTGGCCATGATTGCCTCCATCAGTTGTTGTTCGCGTCCTGCGATTCATTTCGCCGCCCAACCCGTCGGTCCACACGGCCGCCTTCGGCGCCGAACATTATGTTGACTCCAGTATGGCGTCAAGGTGGGCGAGCGTCTCTACGCCAGCATCTTCCAATCTGTCGAGGAGGGCCAGCGCGGTGTTCAACTCGTCGACGGTGTTGATGTCGGCGTCGTCGAGCCGGGACAGGAGGGGAGCGCGGCGGAGATTGTCGACGGTGTTGATGTCGGCGTCGGCCAGCGCGTCGATCATCTTGACTGTGGTGTCCGGGTTCTCGATGTCCAGCTCGGCGGGCCCCAGGGCGGCGATGCTGGCCGGCGTGAAAGCCCGCCTCTTCCACTGCCTCAAGGATGGCGCACTCGTCGTCACTAGGTTGCAGCCGTTCAACGCAGTCGACAAGCCACATGAGGTCATCCGGCAGTTCGGGCGCGCCAGCGTTCAGGACGTGCTCGGTGCCCATGTTGTTGAACAGTGTGGCGGTGATCATGTCCATATCCTCTTGGCTGATTTTTACAACGGCGGGCGCGGGCGTACATGTAGCGCGTATCTGTCGGGCTTCGTCGCAGTAGTGGACTGCCCCCACGTCGCCGGCGGCAGTTAATTCGAAACAGGACCAGCACAGGTCGCCGATAACGACGTTGTCCGCGGTTCTGGGTTTCATGGTTCCCCTTTCGTTGTGGGCGCGGCTTCGCCTTGAATACGTTCTGACACCATCGCATCAAATGAGTTCCACCTGCCCGTGCGCTTCATCACAGGCGACGCTGATGCGCTGCCGCGAGTCCGATACGGCGCAGCGATCGTGCAGGCACTCGGCGAGGCGCGGCCGTGCGCGATTATGGCGTGGTAGTGCGCGACGGCGCTCATGTCGCCGCGTACAACATGTATGCCAGCAGGTTCAGGACTGCGAACACCGCGACGGCTTCACGCCATGCAAATGGTTCAGGGCAGTTCATAGCTGCCACCCGCGGATAGCCCGCCACTGCGGCGACGTACTCGGCTACCGCCAAGACTTCACGGCGGTCCGGCTTGTCGGCCCGGTATTGCGGGGCCTCGTATAGGCGCTTTTCACGGCATCCGATGCGAATAGATAGGCGCCCATCGCGCTGCCACCCATATGCAGTCCACCCATCTGGGTAACCGGCTCCGATTATTCCGTCGGCCCCGTACAAGTTGGCCCCGTACAAGTCGGCCCCGCGCAAGTCGGCCGCGCTCAAGTTGGCCCCGTACAAGTCGGCCCCGTACAAGTCGGCCCCGTACAAGTCGGCCCCGCGCAAGTCGGCCGGCTCGGCCCGCTGGGTGACCGCGCTAGTTGGCCCGCGCAAGTCGCGCTCCCGCGCACAAGTCGGCCCGTAAAGAAAGTCGGCCCCGTCAAATCGGCCGCGCGCAGCGGTTCCCGCCTACTGCCCGTAGATTACTCCCGCCCTATTTTTATGTCCACGTTGTGCCCCCTCTTCAGTGCGCCGCGGTGCGCGCGGCCCGGTGCAACCCCTACACTTGGGGCGCCCCACTCCTGAAAGCGCAAAGTCTGGGGTCAGCCGGGTTAGATAATCTGTAACAGATCCCGCAACTCATCCATCTCCGACCGCGTGAACTCGCCGCATGGCCCACCGCACTCACAACGCGCGTCCTTGGTCGCCCGGTCCTTTATGCTGTCCACGTTGTATCCTGGATGCCCGCCCGGTCATAGAACGACATGTCGACAGCCCCCAGCGTCCGCCAGCAGGCGGTGCAGAACCCGCGGCGGCCGTCGGTCGCGTAGCCCGATGCCGGTGTAAAAAGTCCGGTTCTGTACGACGCAAACGGTTACATGCAGGTGATCCATGATATCCCGCTCCGGGATCCGGATCCCTATCATCTTCGCCAATGCCAGCGCGCCGAGAATGGGATATTCCAATCCGCCGGGGCCTTGATGATTTTGGATTGCTGGTCATGACATGCCCCACTTTTACCCGCCGTTCAGAACAGACCGACCTTATTTTCTTTCGCCCAAGTGAACCAACTGGTCAAGGTTCTGGAAAATAGGCGACTTTACGAAAACTGGAGCGGCGCATCTGGCCGCTAGATATTCCGCGGTGTCGAAAGCAAAAATCCCCTTTTCACCGGTAATGATGTCGGTGCACCTTTAGTTGCGTAGTTCATGCTGTAACTCCTTCAATTGACGGGGCACCCGTTAGGATGATAACAGCGCGGATGAACATGGCGCCCCTTAGGTTGTGGTAGCGATTAGGTTTTGCCGGTGTGCGAATAGGACTCGACTCGCATGCGATGGCCCCCGACTTCCACAAGTTGACCTATCTTATATTCGCCTTTTCGGCGGGTAATAGAATCTCATGACTTCAGTTCCCGATGTAATAGTGAACGTCGCCGTCATCGGCGCCGGAAGATGTTGCCGGCGCACTGCCCGGCGGCGACCTCATACGCTATCCGGTCGGCGTCGTCGGAGTCCGGCGACAGGTCGGCGTCGCGTATGTCGCCGGCAATCATCTGGATTAGCAGC
>JADJVV010000046.1 GCA_016710435.1 Hyphomicrobiales bacterium
AGCCAATATGCTTGACGCATATGCGAAGGGGAGAAAAATACAACCTCGAAGTCAGCACGCTAACGCGAAACTAACCGCAGCACAGGTACAGGAGATCAGGCGGGCATATGACTCCGGGGCAGCGCTTCAGATACCGCTAGCGGCCGCGTATGGGGTTAGTCAGCGGGCAATAAGCCTAGTTGTTCGCAGGGAAACCTACAAGGATGTTCCGGAATGGACGTAATTGTTGTTGACATAGAGACATACTACGCCGCCGACTACACGCTGTCGAACATGACGACGGAGGCGTATGTCCGTGATGGCCGTTTCGAGGAGATCCTGCTGGGCGTCAAGATGCAACAACACCAAGGCGTTCTGGCTGCTACCCGACCGCGCCGCCGCGTTCCTGCGAGAAGTGGACTGAGGACAACACGGCACTCATTTGTCATCACAGCCACTTTGATGGCCTCATCCTCTCCATCACCACGGCATCCGTCCGGCCCTGCAATCGACACGCTGAGCATGGCGCGCGCCTAGATGGGCCGAAAGCGGCAACTCCTGCACGACCTCTGCATCCGCCACCTGCCCGGCCGCAAGGGCGACTACGTGACGTTCGCCAAAGGGGGGAAGCACCCGCGCCGACTTCAGCGCCGCCGAGATCCGCGAATACGGCGCCTATTGCGTCAACGACTGCGAGCGCACCTACGACCTGGCGCAGATATTCCTGGAGCAGATGCCGGCCGATGAACTGCGAGTTATCGACGCTGTAGTGCGCATGTTCACGGAGCCTATGTTCTGCGGCGATGTGGGGAAGTTGAAGGGCGCGGTAGCGACGGAGCGCCAGCGCAAGATCGACGTGCTGCGGCGCATCGGCATGCTGTGCCCAGTGTGCGGCGGCGATGGCGCCGACCGAACCCAGGCCATCTCGCCCGACCTCGTGCTGCCGTGCAAGAAGTGCGCGGGCACCGCGTCGACAAGAAGAGCGTGGGGTCCAACGACAAGCTCGCCGCCCTGCTGCGGGAGTACGGCGTCGAGCCGCCTGTAAAGACCAGTCCCACGACCGGCGAGCAGATCTACGCCTTCGCCAAGACGGACCCCGCATGCAGGATCTGCTGGAGGACGAAGACGAGGAGGTCCGGTGCGTCGCCGAGGCGCGCATAGCCGTGAAATCGAACATCGTCGAAACGCGAGCCGCACGGTACCAGCAGTGCGCCGAGCGCGGCGTGATGCCCAGATACGTGTCCTATGGAGCCGCGCACACATTTCGCATGGGCGGCGGCGACAAGATGAACTGGCTGAACATCTCGTCCAAACACAACGAGAACCGCCCCGAACTCTCGGCCATCGCGGCGTCCATTATGGCGCCGCCCGCCACAAGATCATCACGGCGACTCCGGGCAGGGGGTGAAGCCCGCATCACAGCCCTGGCTGGCTGGCCAGCACGACCTCGTGGAGGCGTTTGCCCAGGGTCGCGACGTCCACAGCGAGCACGCATCAGTCATTTATGGCCGGCCGGTTGATCGGGGCTCATGGAGCAGGTCATTGACGCCATGATTGCCGGCCGTGAGATGGTGTTCGGCGCGCACGGCGTCATGCGTACCGCCAAGGACAAGATCTGGATGCCCAACGGCTTGGCCATGCGATACGACGGCATCTCGCGCGACGAGCACGGCCAGGCCAGTTACTTCAATGGTCGCAACCCGGTTGAAACTATTCGGCGCCAAGCTAGTCGAAAACACCGTGCAGTGCGTCCACTACTGCATCGTCAGCCGCCAACTGCTGGAGATCGGGAACTTATTGCGCGTCGCCTTGTCTACCTATGACGACGTCGTGACTGTAGTACCAGAAGACGCGGCGGCGGACGCGCTGGCGTTCATGGTTCAGGAGATGAGCAGGACGCCCGACTGGGCGCCAGGGCTGCCGCTCATCGGCGAAGGTAAAATGGAGACACATTGAAGGGGGCATCATGATTTTGATCGGCCTGGCAGGAAAAGCAGGAAGCGGGAAAGATTCAGTCGCAGACTATCTCGTGCGGCACTATGGCTTCATCAAGTTCAGTTTCGCCGACGCCCTGCGCCGCGAAGTATCGGCGGCGTTCGGCGTCACTGAGGGCCTGCTGCGCGACCGCGACACAAAGGAAATGGAAACGCCGCTGCTGGCGCTCCGGCATTGTTTCGACGCTGGATTCGTCCCCATCGCACGCGCTGAGATTGCCAAGTGGCATCACGACAGTTACTTCGACCTTGACGCCCCTCCCGCTGTCGCCCCGTCAGGTTCTCCAGTGGTGGGGAGTGAATTCCGGCGCGCCCAGAACCTTGGCTACTGGCTTGACCGGGCCGATATCTGGATCGACCGGTGCGTAGTCAGGCGCCGTACCCCGAACTCGTGCCGCAGCTCTTCGTGTGCTCCGACGTGCGGTTTGCGAACGAGCAGGAGTGGGTGCACATGTGCGGCGGCAACGTGTGGCACGTCTACAGGGACTCCGTCGCCGCCGTCTGTGCCCACGAATCCGAGAACCCGCTGCCGGTGCTCGCCGGTGAGCGCGAGATATTCAACAACCACACGCTGGAATATCTACACAAGGGCGTCGACCAGTTGTTGTCGTCTGCCGCCCGGTTCGTCCGCATGGAGCCGCCGGCACCGATGACGGAGCCGCAGTTTCCGGACTTCGACAACTTGGATGGGTGAGGGCAACAACATGGACAGCTATGAATGGCTGAGACTGTGCGCGGCGCGCTACCAGGCCTGCGGCGGCATGACCCCAGAACAGGCGCGGGAGTCCGCCGAGATCGCGCTGGAAGTAGAACTGGAATGCGGCGCCGGACTGAGCACCGACCGGCAGCGGCGGCCGATGCGGACATCGAGTGTTGGGATAACGACGGAGACTAAGAATGAAGCCGCTCGTGATTTATCATGCCAACTGTGCCGACGGGTTCGGCGCCGCCTTCGCGGCCTGGCTCCGGCTGGGTGACAGCGCCGACTACGTGGCGTGCCGATACGGCGAAGTTACGACGCCGGCGGACTTCGACATGAAAGTCTCGCTGGCTGCAAAGACAACGACGTCCCCATCCTCGACTTCAGCTCCCGCGCGAAGTGATGGACGCCTTGTTCGCGTCGGCCAAGCGCGTCGTCTGGCTGGATCACCACAAGACGGCGTTCGAGATGTGGACAGGGGTTTCCGCAAAGGGGATCGTGGACAGCTACCTCAAGGCGGCGCGATCCACTGAAACACTACATCGCCCTCGATAACAACTTCTCCGGCGCCCTGATCGCCTGGGAATACTTCTGCCCGGCACCGAGGTTCCCAAGTTGATCCAACATATCGACGACTACGATCGCTGGCAGTTCCGGATCGA
This sequence comes from Hyphomicrobiales bacterium, assembly GCA_016710435.1. Classification (NCBI taxonomy): domain Bacteria; kingdom Pseudomonadati; phylum Pseudomonadota; class Alphaproteobacteria; order Hyphomicrobiales; species Hyphomicrobiales bacterium. The sequence goes on from JADJVV010000046.1 coordinate 3,336, forward strand.
TGGCACCAAGGAGTTCAGCAAGGCGCTGTGGAGCTACGCGCCGTGGTCGTTCGCGCAGTGGCGGGATAACTTTGCGCAGGACTCCGATGCCGAGGGGATGATTCACGAGGGCGCTGCCATCCTTCGCGCCCACGACCAGAACGTGCAGGCTGTGGTGAAGGGCGGCGCCAGGAAGTGCTCTGTCTGGAAGTTGGTGGATGGGGTCGAGATCGAATATCAATTCAACCTGCCTGGCCTCGCCGCCAACTGCCCGCCGCACCTGACCTCTGATGTCGGCCACGAACTCGCCGTGCAGAGCGGCACGTTCGGCCTGTGCTGGACCCTGAACAAGACCAAGATGGTAGCCAACTGCTCTCTCCGCTCTAATGGTGACTACGATGTCAGCGCTGTCGCCAAGGCGTTCGGCGGCGGCGGACATCGAAATGCAAGCGGTATGGAAATAGACATGCAAGTGCTCCTATCATGGCTTCGCTAGACTTCCACACCATTAGCAATACTGGCTGCTGGATATTCTCAGGTAAGCCCGCCAAGACGGCTACGGGAAGCTGAAAGTGCGGGTAAGACTGTTCACCGCACTACTACACGGTGTATGTGCCAATACCTTCAGGGCTGTGGGTACTACACAGGTGCGACACTCCCATGTGTGTCAATCCGCGACATCTATATGTTGGTACGCAGTTGGATAACGAGCATGATAAAGACGCCAGAGGGCGCAGGCCGCCGGCCCTGCAATAACCCACCCTGAACGCATGCCGCGCGGTGCGGCGCTACCCTCGCTTCGGTAAAGGGATGCCGCCCGCGGCAGCAGCGGCGCTACTGGCGGCCAACAAAGGGCGCCCTCTTACCACCCAACACAAAGAGCGCCTGTCTCCTCTTAACGCAGAACAGGTACTTAGAATCCGCGCAGACGCCAGGCCGCAGCATGTTATCGCATCTGAATATGGAGTAGGGCAAATGACTATCAGCCGAATTAAACGCAGAGAACGGTGGGCACACATATGACCCCCTGGCAAGAGAAGAACAACATCGATGTGGCGTTTGGCATGGCCGATCGCAACGGCTTCCGGCTGATCCAGGACCATAATTATGGGGCCGGCATGATATGCCTCCAGACCAAGGGCGGCAACGAGCACGGCTTCGCCAACGATATCACGCTACAGGGCTTCGAGGACTGGAAGCAGGCCGTCATGTTCCTCGCCGGCTGGGAGAAGCACGAACTCGCGGTTAAGCTTGGGAAGGTGAAGAAATCTGACATCCTCGCCTAGCGGGTTAACGTCATGTGGATCAACGACGAGGATTATCGACTTCGCCCAACGTTCTCGCCGCCTACCTCGCGGAGCGCCGGTGGCAATAAAACAGAGACTCAACAGTTCCAGTCTTCCCAGAGGATTGCAAACGACTAGAAGCATTAACAGCAACTTCACACACCCGCTCGGCGGCCCGAAAGGCTGGCAAGACGAACAGTTCCTCAACGAACTATGTAACGGAGACCTGGTAAAACCATGACAACCGAAATGATCCGGTTCTGTGAGTTCACTGGCGACGGCAAGCGCGCCTGGGACGAGGTCGGCTACAAAAGGAAATGCCCACACGTCGGCATCATGGATAACTGCCTGCTGCACAAGAAGCCTCTTGGGGAATTTGAGGGGCTGGCGTGTGTGCTGCGCGGAATGCACGACACCCATACAGGTAAAACTATGACAACCGACTTCATCGCGTGGAGCCACAGCCGACGCAAAGATTGGATGGAATGTCCGCGGATGTTCTACCACAAGAACGTGGCGCCGAAGGGCTCGGCCGACCGCGTCGGGTTCGTGCAGACCGAGGCTATGCTGGCCGGCAACAGGATCGACGACGCCCTCACGCAGCGCATCGCCAAGGGCACGCCGCTGCCCGCGCAGTACGCGCCCTACGAACCCATGGCTGCCATGGTGCTCGCCGCGCCGGGCGTCAAGTACACCCAGCTCCGCGTCACCCTGGATCAGGCGTTCAAGCCGTGCGGTTACTTCGACCGGCAGGCGTGGTGCCGATCCATCTACGACGTCGCCGTCATCAACGGCAGCTATGCCTTCATTGGCGACTGGAAGGCCGGCATGATCTGGCCCGACAACGACCAGCTCGCGCTGTTCGCGGCGACGGCGTTCCACCAGTTCCTCGAACTCGAAACGATCGACACCAGTTACATCTGGCTCAAGCATGGCCAGACCAGTGACGAAACCTACCGGCGTCAGGAACTCCCAGATATCTGGGCAGTCCTACTTCCGGAAGTCGAGCGCCTGCAAGTCGCGTACCGAACCAACCACTGACCGGCGGCGCACGGCGCGGCGCCAAGTCGTGCCGGCAATGCGGGGCGAACAAAGCTGGAATTTGTGACAAGGCCGAGGGGCCGCCAGGGAGAGTGAGATGGACCAGAGCGGCCGGTAGAGGACAGGCGCCCAGTCAAAATGCCGTGCTGGTGGCGCCGGCAGACTCCGCGCCGCAACCGGCGAAGTTCGACAGACGAGGACACTACGGCTACTTCACGGGCGACGGCGCCGACTACGACGAGGTCACCGCACGACGTCTGGCCAGGGCTGGTACGAGTGGATCCAGTACGAGGAGATCCACTGGGCGATCGGGGACCATCCGGTAACACACGGCTGCTCGACTCCCCATCGCTGCGTGATGTACCCGAAGTACCGGCGCTGGTCGCTGCGCCTCGCCATCAACGCCCTGCTGCGGGAGAACGCCAGGGCTGCGACGCCGGCTAATCGCGGCGCTCAATCGAATTGCTCAACTGGAGGGGAAATGAAGAACCTGGAGACAGAGAACCACGTTAAGGACGTCGTTCGACAGTGGTGTGACCGCCGCGACGCCTTCAACTTCGCCGTCGTTCAGACAGCGCTTGGCGTGCACGGCATACACGACAGGATCGCCGCCCTGCCTGTCGTCATCACGCCTGCGATGGTCGGCAAGAAGATCGGCGTGTTCCTGAGCATCGAGGCCAAGCGGCCGGGCCGCCGCGGCGAGCTGCGGCGCGGCATGTCGGCGCATCAGGAGGAGTTCATGGAGGGCGTGCTCGGGGCCGGCGGGCTGTCCATCTGCTGCGACGGCTACGACGACCTGGCGGCACTGGAGGCCACCATTCGAGACTTGACGGGAGAGAAGCATGGGAAATGATCTCAGGAAAGTGACTGTCAGCAAGTTCATAGCGCACTCAGTCGAAGGAAGTACGTACAAGAAAACGTATGTTCTGGAGCCACAGGGCGAGGCGCTGTTCCATCAGTTTGGCGTCGGATACGAGGAACTTGATGGCGGTCCAGGCAACTACACGACCGCCATTGTAGAGTGGCCCGATGGTCGCGTCGAAAGCGTGCCGGCTGACCAGGTGCAGTTTGTGATTCCGACCTTGACAGGAGAGAAGCCATGAACGATGTGTATGATCGCCACAGGAAAGAACGCGATGAATGCGCCTATGCTGTAGGGCAACTCAAGAGCGGCGTAGTGCCGATCGATGTCCCCTGGGAGAAGACACAGTTCCAGGAGATGATGATCGATACGATAGGCGAACTGGTCTCCCGGCACGCCGACGCAGCTACGAAGTCATACGAGACCGGCTACATCGACGGCATGGAGATGAGTCGCCGCATGTTGCGGCTGCAACTCGGGCTCGCCGTGCCGGGAGACCAGTGATGGCTGACATCCACACCGTGGGCAACGCCGAGCACGCCGACCGCGTGGCGCGCGTGCTGCGCGAACGCCAGCTACGAGACCTGGCGCCGGAGATACTCCGGGATCTGGTTGTCGAGTACGAGCGCGTCTGCGACCAGTTCTGCAAGCAGCCGGCGCGCTGCGCCGCGTACCGTCGGGCGGTTGAGGTTCTGGGGGAGTGACCGCCACCGTCCTCCCCGACGACCGCGCGCTGGTGGTCGAGACCGACGACCCGCGAGTGCTGGCTACCATCCGCGGTGCCGAGGCGCTGGCGCCGGGCTTCGTCTGCATGCCGCACACCGTCGACGCCGTCGCCAGGCTCGCGCTGCTGGGCGTGCCGGCTGAGTCGCCGATACAGCACTACTACTCGTGGCCGCGCGATGTTACGCGATGGCCGCAGCCGTTCGGCCACCAGTACATCACGGCGGGCTTCATGTTGTCCAACCCGCACTGCTACGTGCTCAATGACATGGGCACTTCCAAAACGGGTACGGCTTGCTGGGCTGCCGACTACCTCATGACCGAAGGGTATGGGCATCGAACGCTCGTTGTAGCCCCACTCTCCACGCTTGAGAGAACCTGGGCGGATACGTTGTTCGTGCACTTCACGCATCGCCGGTTCGCCGTGCTGCACGGGTCAGCCGAGCGGCGTCGCCGCCTGCTTGCCCAGCCCCACGACTTCTACATCATCAATCACGAGGGCCTCGCCGTTATCGCGAAGGAACTTGCCGCGAGGCCCGACATCGACGTCGTCATAATCGACGAACTCGCAAAGTACCGCAACAAAAACACTGGGGTATGGAAAGCGCTCGACGAGTTCCTGTATCCCGCCGGCGGCAAGCCGAAACCCTGGGTGTGGGGTATGACCGGGGCACCAACCCCCAACGCGCCAACGGACGCCTATGCACAGTGCCGCCTCATCACGCCGACGACGGTGCCCAAGTTCTTCGGCCAGTTTCGCGCCATGGTCATGGACCACCAGTCCGACTACGTCTGGACGCCGCGACCCGAGGCAACTGGAATCGTACATCAATGTATGCGGCCCGCCATACGATTCAAGCGTGATGACTGCGTAGATCTACCGCCGACGCTGTACGAGACACGTGACGTGGTGCTGTCAGCAGAGCAGACCAAGTATCTGAAAGAACTCATGCGTGAACTCATGACAGAGATCGAGGGCAAGCGTATCAGTGCAGTCAATCAGGGGGTGAAACTCAACAAGGCGCTGCAAATCGCCGGCGGCTGCGTATATGACACGGACGGCGTGCCGCACGAGATCGACACCGGCACCCGCCTGGAAACCCTGATGGAGGTCATCGAGGAGGCCGGCGGCAAGATCCTGGTGTTCGTGCCGTTCACGTCCATGACCACCATGATCGCCCGCGAACTGAACAAGCACTGGCAGACGGCGATCATCACCGGGGACACACCGGTCAAGGAACGCAACGAAATCTTCCTCAAGTTCGAGGACGAGAAGTCCGACCTGGAGATCATCGTGGCGCATCCAGGCACCATGTCTCATGGGCTGACATTAAATTGCGCGTCTGTCATCGTGTGGTGGACAGGCGTCGACAGCAACGACACGTACACTCAGGCCTGCGCCCGCATCACGCGGCCCGGACAGAAGAGAACGACGTGCATCGTGAACCTCAGCGGCGCGGCGGTCGAGCGGCGCGTGTACAAGCGACTGGTCGAACGTCAGGCGTTCCAGGGGCTGCTTCTCGACATGGTTGAGAAGAAGGAGGGGTTAATATAATGCTCCTCTTGTCATGCTCCGCCGGGAACGACTCGGTAGCCATGATTCAACTCGCGCATGAGGGTGGCCTGGCTTCCGTCTGCCCAGTCCATGTGTGCTACATCGACACCGGATGGGCGGCGTCATTCTGGGCTGCGCGGGTTGACGCCGTCGAAGCGCTGTCACGCCGATATGGATTCGAGTTCCATCGCATCCGCAGGGGAGAGACCTTCGAGGAACTCATGCTCAGGAAGAAGGGCTTCCCGATGCCGGGCAAGACGTGGTGTTCCTACGAACTCAAGGGTAAGGTGTTCAATGAGTTCTCCGCCGAGATAGACCCGTCGGCAGAGGCTATCGTGTGCATCGGGAAACGCCGCGACGAGAGCCCGGCGCGCAAGGATACACCCGAATGGATTGACCACGATGAGTTCCACGATACCCGCACGGTATGGCACATGCTCGCGTTCGTCGCCGAGGCGGAGCGCAACCAGATCATCCTGCGATCCGGGATGCCGATCCTTCCACACAGGTCGCAGGAGTGCTCCCCCTGCGCCAACGCGAACAGGCGCGATTTCAAGGCACTCACCGAGCGGGAGATACTGCGAACTGCTGCTCTCGAACAGGCGACCGGCAAGAGCATGTTCCGCCCGTATCACCACATGGGCGCTACTGGCATCCGGCAAGTAATCGAGTGGGCGCACTCCCCCCGCGGTAAGTATGAGCCAGAACACGACGGCTGCGGTTCAGGGTACTGCGAATGACCGCCGCAACCATCGACCTGGCCAAGATCGACCACATCCTGCACGTCCTGCGGAACCCCTACGGGTGGAACGACCACGTCGTGCGAGACGCGCGACTGGCGGCGACCCGGCTCGAACAACTTGCTGTCGAACTCCTTGTTGTGGAGCAGGAACGCGACGCGGCCCGGCAGGAACTCGCTTACTTCTTCAGCGTAGTAAAATAAAATTGAACCTGCCAAGAACTTTACAGTCTTACCTGCTACAATCACCAACCTGATGGAGGGAACCATGAGTGAAGACATCAACCTCGACGAGGTAATGAGTCGTCGATTCGAGCTGGACGAGCAGATCACTGCCGTCCAGGCCGAGAGCAAGGCCAGGCTGGCGCCGATGATGGAGGAGATGGCGCTGTGCGAGGGCTTCATCAAAGCCGAACTGCTCAAGACCGGCGCCCAGCAATGGAAGAGTTCATCCACGGGCCACATGACGTTCTGGACGACCAAGGACAGCGTGACCGTGGATAACATGGATCAAGTCATCCATCGCATCCTCTGCGAGGCCGCGCCGCCCGACGACCTCGCCACAGTCGCCAGGAATCAGAACCAGAAGATGGCGTGGGAATACATCCTCGGCCACATCGAACGCCATGGCCTCTGGTCGCTGCTGAACAAGGCAGTAAATAAGACCGTCACGAAGGAACTGATCGAAGCCGGCGACCAGCCGCCGGGGATCCGGTACACGAGTTTCAAGGATTTGGCGTGGCGCAGGGGGAAGGCATGAACACGTACCATTCGCAGTTGGTCGACTCGCTGGTAAAACTTGGCTGGACCCCGCCGCCCGTACCGCCGTGCCCGCCGATGCCAGCCCGTAAGTGTGTCGTCTACGGTTGCCAGAACCGCAGTGACCAAGGCAAGTTTAACGACAACATCTGCTGGCCCTGCTACAACATGCTGACTTCCGGGCAAAGTAGGGCAGGGAACAACTTTCATTCACACCTCGACGGAATCTCTGCCGCGCAGAAATCAGAAGCCAGGCCGGGGCGATGGAAACGCCGACGCGCGCCCCGGGACTTCGAAGATGTCGGTATGATTAACCAGCTCACCGCAATACGCAACGCACTTACTTCAACCCAGGAGAATCAATCATGAGTACAGCAGTATCCATAGTCCCCAGCAACCTGCAACTTCCCGCCCACCTTCAGAGCCCCGACATCGCGGCAGCTATCGCTGCTGCCAACGCGGCGGCTACCGGCGGCGTGCGGTCGGGCGGTTTCCCGTCCATCGGCATCAAGGCCAACAAGTTCAGCATCAAGGACGGCGACGAAACGACTGTCCTGATGATGGCGCCCGCCGCCGCCGGCCAGCCGCCGCTGCCGATGATGTGCCTGGAGATCGTCGTCGTCGACGCCAACCCGGCGCTGTCGCACACGTTCTTCGAGGACGAGTACGTCGAAGGCGAGCACCTGGAACCGACGTGCCGGTCCGCCAACGGCGTGACGCCGGACGCCGACGTCGTAGCCAAACAGAATCCCGTCTGCGCCACCTGCCCGCAGTATGCCTGGGGCTCGAAGATAAGTAAGCTGACCGGCAAGCCGGTGCGCGCGTGCGGCGACAGCAAGCAGCTCGCCGTGCTGCCAGCGAACGACCTCAACTTCAAGATGCTCGGTCTGGCGGTCAAGGCGGGCAGCCTCAAGAACTGGGGATCCTACGTGTCGGCGCTGTCCGGTCGCGGCTACGGCATCGCCACGCTGGTCACCAACGTCACATTCGACCAGACCGCCAACGGCGTCCTCCAGTTCAGCTTCAACCGGTTCCTCACGGAAGCCGAGTTTATCCGCGTCAACGAGCGCAAGACGGGCGACGACGTCAGGCTCATCACGGCGCAGTCTCGCGGCGCCGCCGTGCCCGCACTGGCTGCACCCGCGAACCTTGGCCTGCCGGCGCCGGATGTCGCCGCGCCCGCCTACGTCGCCCCTGCGGCGGCGACTGGCCAGACTGGCGGGTTTGGGGCAAGCCAGATTACAGACCCCGCCTACTTGGCAGCCCAAGCCGCTGAGAACGCCCGTGCTCATGCCCTGGCTGCCGCTGCTGCCACCCCGCCGGCCCGACCGCCGAGGCGCCGTTCGCCGGCCTTGGCCCCACGTACAGGCGGCGGTGACGGCTGTCGGCGGCCTGGAGACCCACGCCGGCCTGCGCACCTACCAGGCGCTGACCGGCATCGACTTCATGGAACTGATCAAAGCCTCAGCCCCGGCGGTACAAGTCACGGCCCCCTCTCCCGTGACCCCGCCGGCGGCTGCGGCCCCCGCTGCCGAGCCTGCCAAGCGGACGCGCCGCACGCGCGCCGAGATGGAAGCCGCGAAGGCGGCTGAGGCTGCTGCGGCGCCGGCGTCGACAGTACATGCCATAACACCGCCCGGTATTGGAGACCATGTTGCCGCCGCGCCGGACCTCAGCCATATCCCCGCCGAGATCCGCGCGACGATCGACGTCGTGGGTGCCACATCAGCGGCTGGTCAGGCCCTCATCGCCGCCTACCCGCCCCCGTTCAAGCCTCAGCCCCGGCGGCACAAGTCACGGCCCCCTCTCCCGTGACCCCGCCGGCGGCTGCGGCCCCCTCAACCGGCTTCGGTGCCGCGCCGCAGCCGGCGGCTCAGACTGCACCCAGCGCGCAGGTCGTGGCGGCCGGCGCCAGCCTGGCCGGAGAAGCTCCGCGCCAGCTCGGTCTCGCCGCGGCGGCGTGATGGACTTCGCCCGCGTGCTGCGCGACTCCGGTCTCACGAAGATCGAACTCGCGCAGATGTACGGCGTCAGCCGACAGACCGTCCACACGTGGTCTACTGGCGGATTGCCGCGGGTCGGCAGCCTGCTGGCCCGACAGGCCGAGGCGATAACCAAGGCGCTCGTCGTCGCCGTCGAGCGGCAGCTACTGCCGTTCGAGGCGATGGACAAGGGCGTCAGGCGCGAGCGGGGTGGCCGTGATGGCTGCCCGGCTGCAAGGACTTAGGCCCGCCCCGTTCAGCAGTAGGAGGCGCGGTAACCGGAGGGGTAGGGTGCGATATCTCAGCGTGTGTAGCGGCATCGAGGCCGCGACGGCGGCGTGGTCACCGCTTGGGTTCGAGGCGGTCGCGTTCTCCGAGATCGACAAGTTCGGCGGCGGTGCTCGCCCATCATTACCCGATTCGGTGCAGAACCTCGGCGACATGACTCTCGTCTCAATGGAGTAACTATGAACCCAACATCCTCGTCGGCGGCACCCCCTGCCAGAGCTTCAGCGTTGCCGGACTCCGAAAAGGACTGGCTGATCCTCGTGGCGACCTCATGCTCACCTATCTCGCTATTGCGGACAGATACCAGCCTGAATGGCTTGTCTGGGAAAACGTCCCGGCGTCCTGTCCAGCGGATCAGGACGGGATTTTGGTACCTTCCTCGGGGCGCTGGGACAACTCGGGTATGGGTGGGCCTACCGAGTTCTGGACGCACAGTTCTTTGGAGTTCCGCAGCGACGCCGTCGCGTGTTCGTTGTCGGACATTTTGGAGACTGGCGCCGTGCCGCCGCAGTTCTTTTTGAGCGCCACAGCTTGCAGAGGCATCCTGCGCCGCGCCGAGAAAGAGGGAAGGCGTTGCCGCCGCAACTGGAACGCGCACTTTCGAGTGTGGTGGAATCGGAAGCTACTCCTCCTCCTCATCCTCAAGCCCCCTCCTCAAATCAGGAGCTGACTTAGGGCACGGGTGTGAAGCCTTGATTCAGCATGACACCCCGCCAGTCGCGTCCTGGTGGGATGGCGGACAGACCGCACAGACCCTGGATGCGGTGCTGCAAAAAGGCCAGACGATGCCAGAGAAGAACAGGTTTCCTGCCGTGCTCGTGCCCGATACTGCCCATTCCCTACGTGGCGAGGGCTTTGATGCGAGCGAGGATGGCACGGGGCGGGGCACGCCATTGGTACCTATCGCCTTCGACTGCAAAGCCTCGAATGGCTTCGGCGTGGGTGAGATCGCCTCGACGATGCGCAGCATGGGCCACAGCAACTCGCATCAGAACGGCGGCGGGCATCAGGCGGTGGCGTTCGCTCAGAATACCCGCGATGAAGTACGCGAGATGGCAGTCGTAGGGGCGTTAGCTTCGCAGCCTGGAATGAAGCAGACGAGTTACATCCGTAACCAGATGCAAGTCCGCCGCCTCACGCCCCGCGAGTGCGAGTTACTACAAGGCTTTCCATCTATACGGGAACGTATTACAGTAGAAGCATGCACAGACCCTCAAAACAACACTGTCACTGTGGCGCTGTCATGTCTCAGGTGGCCAAGCAATGCCTCGCCTGTCGACGCGCAACGGTATCCGCAGAATGCAAACATTGTGGAAAGCATTTCCAGCATGTACCGAGCAGACCGCGAACCGCTTGCAGCCCTGAGTGTGCGTACATCCTCCGCGGACTTGCTTCACGAAATACGCAGTCACGGAAAGTTGATGTGGTCTGCGAGCAGTGTGGCTGAATCAAACAGGTATCCCCCGTCTCGCAAGCCGCCGGTATTGCAGCCGCGCTTGCACCGCACTTGCGCGATCTGGCGCTGGCAATCAGAACTGGAAAGGCGGAATCACTACAGAACATCAGGCTTTCTACGCAAGCACGAGATGGCGCAAAAAATGCCACTCGATTTGGAAACGAGAACGCGGCATTTGCCAGCGGTGCAACGAACGCTGCATCACTGGGGAAGCTGACCACATCCACACTTGGGTCGCTCGCCCCGATCTGCATCTCGCCAGTAGCAACCCCGCTCTGCTCTGTACTGGCTGCCATAAGTGGGTGCATTCCAAACGAAACGCTTCCCGGAGCGTTTCTCGCTCCTGCTTGACCTAGAAACACCCTACACACTGATCCCATTCACGCACGGCAAGCCGGCCGCCGACGGGTCGCGCTACAAGGCGCTCGGTAACTCGATGGCTGTCCCGGTGATGGCATGGATAGGAGAGCGGATTCAACTCGTTGATTGGTTGCTGGGTGATGAGTCATGAACCAGACAAGACTCGGATCATTCATCGAGTCCTGGGTCAACGTGCTGATCGGGTTCGGCATCAACTTCGTCGCCAACCGGCTGATCCCTGCCGGCATTCGGCTTCATTGACACTCGCTGACCGTGGCGACGAACGTCTCATCGGCCTCATCTACACCGCGGTCAGCGTCGTCAGATCCTATGCCATTCGCCGCCGGTTCAACGCCAGGCCGCACGCCGCCGCCATGAAACCCGCCGGCGACCCCATGGACACGATTGAATTCCTGCGCCGCATCCTGCCGGTACAGGGCTCCGCACCGTCGCCGCCAGGCTGATCAACGGCAAATTCAAGAACCAGGTCTGCGACTGGATCGGGGAACTGGCGCAACAGGTACGCCTGACGACGCCGCCGGCGTATACGCCTACATGGCAGTAGCTGCCTACCGCGAGCGCAGCGTCGACACCGTCAGGCCTGATGGCTCTGTCTGGCACCAGGTCCGCACGCACAAGAACGTCCGGGCGTTGCGTTCGTTCTTCATGGACCTCGATGTCGACGCCGGCAACCGAAAGAAGTTCGCGAAAATCGCAGGAAAAAGCCTGCGAACAACTGTTGCTGTTCTGTGCGGCAACCCACCCGTCTATGCCAACAGAAAGCGATTCAGCGGCGGCGGCGTCCACATATTGAGCCTCGAAAATCACATCCAACCTGAAGCCCGAAACAAACTGCGGAAAGCCCCCAAAAGCCCTCTAGCGCACCACAAATTCCGCGCCGACCCAGCCTGTACCAGTGACCTTGCGCGTGTCCTGCGGCCTGTTTGAACCCATAACCGTGTTGTCTCACCGCACCGCGACCCGTTGAGCTTATTGCCGACGCTGTTCCTGTCGCTTTCGCGGTTTTCCAACGATGTGTCGCTGATGCGTTCGCCACAGTCGGAGCTGCTTCCCGGAAGGGCCGAGGCAAGTCGAAGCCCGGACCGAAACGCTCAACCAAGCCTTCAGCTGTCAAAAAAAAACTCCTTCCCGCCGTGCTCTGCAATTAAGGTAGCTGATCGCTGCGCGCAAAGTCCGTGTAGTGCGTGATAATGTTGCCGGATTCAACGAGCCACAGTTCTACACCGCGTACAACTGTTGGTGAATTCGATAGAAGGCGACGAGCTGATCCACCAGTGGCAAGTAAGAACCCGCATTCATAACGGGCGTCGGGGTTCAGACAAGAAGATCGCGCAGATACGGAGCAGTCTATTACCCGCCGCTCTGCACAACGTTCGAGAGTCGCAATCCCGGCGGGTGCGGACGGCTATTGCGCGTTCCGCGGCAAGATCAGTTCGCCGGCCCAGTTGGGCACTCCAGGTCGCCAGCGCGCCGCAATCGGTGATCCAGGTGAAGATCGCCAACGTTACCACCGTCGTCACGCTACCGTGGCACCACCCGAGGGCTTCACTCGCGGGTTCTCAAGACGGCGGGCAAGTTCGACGGCGGCATCTACGTGGAGCAGGACGGCGTCACGCATCTCATCTACGAGTTCGATTCGTTTCCCGTTGAACTCGCCTATGACGAACAGCTTGGCTACATGACCATGCGGTGGCGGCACTGGCCGCCCAACGAAGG
>JADJVV010000047.1 GCA_016710435.1 Hyphomicrobiales bacterium
TTTTCGCATAGTGAAAAGAAGCCTACGCGACGACATGCCGTTGACCGCTGCCTTCATCGACAAGCTGCGCGAGGCGTTCGGGCGCGAGGTTGTCGACCAGCAGATCAGGCGCGGGATGCACGGAAGTGACACGTTTTACGCAAAAGAAAACGGGATCGAGGTTGGCACCATGCCTCGGCGACGGGAGGAAACAACAAAATGAAGATCAGCGTGGACATTCGCGGCATTGATGCCGTCAAGGCACACGTCGCCGGCCTCGGTGGCCAGGTAGCCTATGCCGCGAGCCGGGCGTTGAACGCGACAGCGACCAAAGTGGTCGAGGCCATGCCGGCCGAGATCGAGCGCGCCATCGACCGGCCGGTGCCATTCACCAAGCGCGGCGTGGCGATCCTCGGCGCCGGCGCGCGCAAGGACCGGCTTGCGGTAACGGTTGGTTTCCGCCGGGCGCAGGCGAAGTACATGGCTTATCAGATCGAGGGCGGCACGCGCAACCCTGGCCTCGCTGGCCTCAAGCTGCCGGCGACGATCAACCTCAACGAATTCGGCAACATCCCGAAGGGCATCATCGGCAAGATGGTCGCCGTCGCCCGCAAGGAACGCAAGCTGACCAAGGTGCAGTCGCGCCGGGTCAAGGTCAGCCGCAATGTGGAACTATTCTACGGCGACCCGACCGACCAGGGCGGCCGCAAATTGCCGCGCGGGATTTACAAGGCGGTTCCCGGACGACTGATTCCGCTCGTCGTGTTCCCAGTCCAGACAGCTCGTTACCGGCCGATCTTCGACTTTCCGGCCAAGGCTGCCGCCATTGTCGCCCGCGCCTGGGACAAGGAATTTTCCGCCGCCCTGGCCGACGCACTGAGGACGGCACGATGACCGCCGTCAACTACGAACACGTCCTCGACCAGCTCACCGGCCACGGCCTGTTGCCGGCGACGGTCAAGGGCGAGCGGGGCGGGTATTACGACGGCGGGCTGGTGGTCGATTCCGCTGCGCCGGTGCGCTGCAACACCGATGACGACGCCCGCGAGCAGCGCGGCTGGTATTGGCTGTCGACCATCGACCTGCCCGACCACGCCGGCAAGCTCGAACGCTGCATCATCGGCGCCTTCGGCATCTGGCACGGCAACGACGACGGCAAGACCGCGCTCAAGCTCGACCGCACCGGCCGCCCGGCGCTCACCGCCGATGAAACCGCCGCCATCAAGCAGCGCCAGGCCGACCAGGCCAAGCGCGCCAAGGCCCTGCGCGCCGCAGAAGCGAAGAAGGCCGCCGACCAGGCCGACGCCGAGTGGCGCCGGTTCTCGACCACGCCGGCCGTCGAATCCTCCTACCTCAAGCGCAAGGGCGTCGCCGGTCATGGCCTGCGCTACTCGCCGGACGGCGACGACACGCTGGCCGTCCCCATGCTGCGCGACGGTCGCCTCGTCGGCCTGCAACTCATTCGCGGCAAGGATCGCGGCAGCAAGCTGGAAAAGCAATACTGGCCGGCCGGCATGGACAAAGGTCGGCGCCTGCCACCTGATCGGCGGCACCCCGCGCGGCCTGGTGCTGGTCGCCGAGGGCTACGCCACCGCCGCCTCGCTGCATGAAGCCACCGGCCTGCCGGTCGCCGTCGCCTTCGATGCCGGATCTCTCAAGCCCGTGGTCGCCGACCTCGCCAAAAAATACCGCTGCAACGTCCTGATCTGCGCCGACGACGACTTCGCCAGCGCCGGCAATCCCGGCGTCGAGGCCGCCCGCCTGGCCGCCGCCGCCCACGGCGCGCAATACCTCGTCCCGCTTTTCACTGAAGAACGCAAAGAAAAGAAGGACGGCACCGATTTCAACGACCTCCACCTGAAGGAAGGGCTGCACGTCGTCCGCGAACAGGTCGAAGCCCGCCTCCTGGCATTGGGTTGGCAGTCCGCGCCCGCGCGGGCGGCGCCTGCCGGGGGGCAGGGGGAAGCGCCCGCCAAGGATAATCTGATCTCGCTACTGTCGGTCGGCGAGGCGTGCGAACGCTTCGCCCTGATCTACGGCGGCAAGGGGACGCTGTTCGATCACCAGGAGCATTTACTGGTCCCGAAATCCGATGTCCTCGACATCATCCCCGACCACGGCTGGCGTGAATGGAAGCTGCGCGACGACCGCCAGGTGGTGCGCCTGTCCGAAGTCGGCTTCGACCCGGCCGGCACCGACCCGGCCATCCGCTGCAACCTGTGGGGTGGCTGGCCGACCGAGCCGAAAGAGGGCGACTGCACGCAACTGTTGCTGCTGCTGCGCCTGCTCATGTCCAACGAAAGCAACAACCCGGACCTCTACACCTGGGTGCTGCGCTGGCTGGCCTATCCGATCCAGCACCCCGGCGCCAAGATGCGCACCGCGCTCATCTTCCACGGCCTGCAAGGCACCGGCAAAAACCTGTTCTTTGAAACCATCATGGCCATCTATGGCGAATACGGCCGCATCATCGACCAGGCCGCCATCGAGAGCCAGTTCAACGACTGGGCCTCGCGCAAGCTGTTCATGATCGCCGACGAAGTCGTCGCCCGGCAGGAGCTTTACCACGTCAAGAACAAGCTCAAGAGCTTCGTTACCGGCGAGTGGATACGCATCAACCCGAAGACAGTGGCCGCCCACGACGAAAAGAACCATTGCAACATCGTCTATCTATCCAACGAAACCCAGCCGCTGCCCATCGACCCGGACGACCGCCGCCACTTCGTCATCTGGACCCCAATGAAACTGGAAGAAGAAAGCTACCACGCCGTCCGTGACGAGCTGAAGGCCGGCGGCGGCGCCGCGCTCCACCATTACCTGCTCAAACTCGACCTTGGCGACTTCGACGAACACACCAAGCCGCCGATGACGCAGGCCAAGGCCGACCTGATCGCCGTCAGCAGCGGCAACGCCCAGCGCTTCATCGTCGAATGGCTGGGCGGCGACATCTACTTCCACGGCAAGCGCCTGCCCGTCTGTCCCTGCGGATCGTCCGACCTCTACACCGCCTACACCCGCTGGTGCCGCGACAACGGCGTGCGCAACCCGCGCGAATCAAACCAGTTCATCTCGGAAATCGCCAAGCTGCCCGGCTGGTGGCGTGGCCTCAAGGATCGCCTGGACAACCTGCACGACGACCGCAGCAAAGTCCGCTGGCGCTTCATCATCCCCAGCGCCGACGTCCTCAACGCCGCGGCGAAGCTCGGGCCGGACTCCGATCACCGCAAAAAGGAAGGCGACACCGACGCCAAATGGCTGGGCGGCTGTTTTTTCGCCTTCCGCGATGTGCTGAGCGACCACCCATGAGCGAACAGCGAACACCGTCCGAACACCGGCGCGAACGGCCTCAAACCCTTGCCAATAGGGCAAGCGAACAGGCGTACACCATAACGCGCACGTATGCGCGAAAACGTGAACTCTCTCACCATCACCCCATCGCGCGCACAAATTGCTCCCGTGTACGTGAATGTGGTGTACGCCTGTTCGCTTGCCCTGTTCATGCGGGTTCACGGGTGTTCGTGATGGTGTACGCCCGGTGTACGCCGTTCGCATCGCGCGCGCCCTCCCTCCTTTCGTTGCCTGAAAGAACAAAACAATGAACAACAAGCAAATCGCCGCCATCGGACTCGATGCCGACTTCGCCGGAATCTTCAAACACATGGACGAGACCAGCGCCTGGATCTCTGCTGGTCGATTTACTGGTGGCGAAGACAAAGCCGTCCAAGCGCAGCAAGCCGAAGCTTTACGCCGCCTTTGAACGCGCCGAGGCGGCATACGTCGCTGCGTTCAATCAGCCGCTTTGCCCGTTTTGACCATGACCGAGGAAACCCCGCTGCCGGCCGTCATGAGCAAAAGCGCCTTCGCCGCCCGGCTGAACCGCGCCCCGTCCTACGTCACCAAGCTGAAGGACACCGGGCGCCTGGTCATGGCCGCCGACGGAAAGCGCGTCGACGTCGACGCCAGCCTGCGCCTGATCGACCAGACCGCCGGCAGCCGGGACGATGTAGCGGAACGCTGGCAAGCGGCCCGCGTCGCGCAAACGCAGCAAGGCGCGAGCGGAGATATGCCCGCACCTGAAAAAACGCCACAGCGCGCCACCACGCAAGCCGAAACCGCCGAAAAAATTGGCTACAGCCGCCAGGCCGCGCGCGCGGTCATAGATAAATACGCGGCCATGACCGCCAAGATCGAATACGAAAAGCTGATCGGCGAGCTGGAAGCCACCGAAAACGTGCACCTCGACCTGCGCAGCTTCGGCGCCGCGCTGCGCTCGGCAATGGACGTATTCCCGGATCAGGTCACGCCGCTGGTCGCGCCGACGCTCGACATGCACGAAGTCCACGAAATCCTTACCCAGAATTGCAACGACGTCCTACGCCGCGTCGCCGACGAAATCCTGAAGCTGCGCCACATCAACCCGCTGGAAGGCACCGAATGAACATCGAACACCTGGCGCTCGACGCCCTGATACCCTACGCCCGCAACAGCCGCACCCACTCCGACGAACAGGTCGCGCAGGTCGCCGCCTCGATCCGCGAATTTGGCTTCACCAACCCGGTGCTGATCGACGGCGACGGCGGCATCATCGCCGGCCACGGCCGCGTCATGGCCGCGCGCAAGCTGGGCCTGGCCGACGTGCCGTGCATCCGCCTGGCGCACCTCACAGAAACGCAAAAGCGCGCATACGTCATCGCCGACAATAAGCTCGCATTAAACGCCGGCTGGGATGAAAAAATGCTCGCTCAAGAAATGATCGAATTGCGCGATGTCGGCTTCGACATAGATTTGCTCGGCTTTGTCGATGATGAAATCGACGACCTACTTTTTGTTCCGGTTGAGGGCAAAACAGAGCCAGACGATGTGCCGCCACCGAAGCCGCCGCCGATCACGCAGCCCGGCGACGTCTGGATAATGGGAAAGCATCGACTAATGTGTGGCGATAGCACCGACCTAGATATGGTTTCCACATTGATGAACGGGCAGCGCGCTGATGTATGTCTGACAGACCCGCCCTATGGACTCGACGGCCACGCTACCGCTAAAAACGACTATGACCAATTCAAAGACACCAAAGACAACGTCGCAGACATGGCGTGCAAATGGCTTCCTATTGCGCGCAACGTCGCCGATGCGGTTGTTTTTTCCTGTGGCGTCACCCGCCAATGGATTTATCCCGAGCCAGATTGGGTCTTATGCTGGTTTTATGGCGCTGGCCAAGCGCGCAGCGCGTGGGGTTTTAATTGCTGGCAGCCATTTCTCTGCTATGGCAAAGACCCCGCACTTGCAAGCGGAAACGGCTGCCGACCTGACGCCGTTAACGCAAACACGCCCGCAAACGCTGCCGAACTTGACCACCCGTGCCCGAAGCCTGTCGCTGTATGGGTTTGGTTCATCAGCCGCCTTTCGTTCAAGCTGAACGCTTTGTTTTACGATCCGTTCAGCGGGAGCGGTACTACATTCATCGCTGCTGAGCAGACAGGCCGCCGCTGCTACGCGATGGAAATGTCGCAAGACTATTGCGACGTCGCCGTCCGCCGCTGGCAAATTTACCGGCAAGCGGGCCGTGCACGCCGACACCGGCCAGCCGTTCGACGATATAGCTGCGGTCAACGCCAAAAAATGAACGAAAACGCCCAGCGCAATCGCCGCCTTGAGGTGCTGGCCGCCGCCGTCGCCCCGCGCCGCACGCTCACCGTGTCGCAGTGGGCCGACGACCACCGCGTCCTATCCGGCAAGCAGGCCGGCGAGCGCGGGCGCTGGCGGACGGCGCGCAATCCGATCCTGCGCGAGATCATGGACTGCCTGTCGGCCAGCTCGCGCGTCACCGACATCTGGGTCATGAAGTCCTCGCAGGTCGGCGTCACCGAGGCCACCGTCAATTTCCTCGGCTACACCTTCGACCACGCCCCGGCGCCGGTCATGGTGCTGATGCCGACGCTCGACAGCCGCGACGCCTGGAAGGCGCAGAAGCTCAACCCGCTGTTGCAGGAAACCCCGGTCATCCGCGACCTGCTCGGCGGCCAGCGCTCGCGCGATGCCGCAAACTCCAAAGACCTGATCGACTTCCCCGGCGGCGTGCTGTTCCTCGCCGGCGGCAACTCGCCAAACTCCTACGCCCAGCGCAGCGTCCGCTACCTGATCATGGACGACCTCGACCGCTTCCCCGGCGAAGTCGGCGAAGAAGGCGACCCGGTATCGCTGGCCAAAGGCCGCACCAAAGCCTTCGCCCGCGCCAAGCGGCTGTTCATCTCGACGCCCACCGTCAAGGGCGAAAGCCTGATCGAGCGCGGCCACGCCGAATCCGACCAGCGCCGCTACTTCGTCCCCTGCCCGAGCTGCGGCGAATACCAGGCGCTCGAATGGGGCGGCCCGGAATCGACGCACGGCATCAAGTGGCGCGGCGAAGGCGAACGCCTCGAAGCCTATTACGTCTGCGCCCATTGCCACGGCGAAATCTACGAACACCACAAGCCGGCCATCCTCGCCGCCGGCCGCTGGATCGCCGCCCACCCCGAGCGCAGCACGCGCGGCTACCATATCAGCGCCCTCTACGCGCCCATCGGCCTCGGCCCGAGCTGGCGCGACCTGGCGCTCGAATGGCGCACCGCCGTCAAGTCGCCCGGCACCCTGCGCACCTTCATCAACACCCACCTCGGCGAAGTGTGGGAGGAACAGGGCGACCACGTCGAGCCGACCGGCCTGCTCGCCCGCCTCGAAAACTACGAAGAAAAGCCGCGCGGCCTGGCGCGCACCGCCGGCGTCGACGTGCAGAAAGACCGCCTCGAAGTCACCGTCGTCGATTGGGCCGCCGGCGAAGAAGCGTGGACGATGGACCACCTCATCGTCCCCGGCGACACCGCCCAGCCAGAAGTCTGGGAACGCCTCGCCGAAGAACTCGGCCATTGGGCGCCCGACGCCGTCGCCGTCGATTCCGGCTACAACACCAGCATGGTCTATGCCTTCGTCGAAAAACGCCGCTGGGCGCTCGCCGTCAAGGGCCGCGCCGGTCCCGGCGTCCCCATCGTCGAGGACGAAAAGTCACGCCGCCAACGCCTGCGCCGCCAGCGCAAGAAAGGCATCATGGTCCATCTGGTCGGCGACGACCAGGCCAAGGCCCTGATCTACTCCCGCCTCAAGATCGCCACGCCCGGCCCCGGCCTACATCCACTTTCCGGCCGACCCGAGCTTCGACGACGAATACTTCGCCCAGCTCACCGCCGAAAAACTCGTCACCAAGATGCGCGGCACCCGGCCCTACGCCGAATGGCAGCAAACCCGCCCGCGCAACGAAGCCCTCGACTGCTGGAAATACGCCCTCGCCGCGCTGCGCCTGTCCGGCATCGACCTGTCGGCGCGCGCCATTGCGCTCGCCAACCCGCAACAAGAACCCGCCCGCCCAGCAATCCGCCGCCTCGGCCGCGTCGGATCGCTCAACCGTTGAAGGAGATTCAAATGAACAAAACCAATGACCGTTTTAAAGAAATCAATGTTTTTTTGGACGAAGACATTGAAGTAATTTATCAACTCCTAATAAACGTGCTTGATACAGCAGAAAGAGCTTCGTCAGTTCTTGCCGGTTTTAATCTAGTCAGGCCATCGGATATTGACCGCGTTTTAAGGTCATCAAGAAAAATGGCGTTGTCTTTCGACAACGTAGTGCAAAAGGCCAAGAAAAACAGGGGAAATTAGCCATGATCTACCTGGACATCATCACCAGCCTCGAACGCGCGCTCGGCACCTCGCTCGACCCGGCGCAGCGCACATCGGTCGTCTATTCGCTGGCGGCCGACCTCGGCGGCGAACGCCACTACATGCCATCGCTGCCCAAGCACCGGCGCCAGATCAGCGTCGTCAGCTTCGACGCCGGCGCCCAAAGCCTCAAGCAGTTTTCAGAAACCAGCGGCGTGCCGTACCGCACGCTCAAGCGCCTGCGCAACGGGAAATAAACATGGGATCACTCCTTCGCTTCAAGCTCGACGACTTCCTGAGCAACTACCACCTGCAAACCTTCATCGAAACCGGCACCGCGCGCGGCGATTCGCTCGACTACGCCGCCCAGCGCCCGGAGTTTTCGCACCTGTTGAGCTGCGAAATCGAACCGCTGCTCGCCGCCGGCGCCTGCTGCCGCTTCAACGAAGACGCGCGGATCAGCGTCGTCCGCATGGAATCCGGCCTTTTCATGCAGATGGTCGCCCGCGCCGACCTCGCGCCCGCCTTCATCTGGCTCGATGCCCACTACCCAGGCGCCGGCTTCGGCCTCAAGGACTACGGCGCCGCCATGCCGGAAACCGTGCGCCTGCCGCTCGGCCGCGAACTCGCCCAGATACGCCAGCACCGCCAGGGCCGCGACGTCATCCTGATCGACGACCTGCGCATCTACGAAACCGGCGACTACGAAGCCGGCCCGCTGCCGGAAGACGCACCCGGCCAGCCCACCGAAGGCGGCGCCGACTGGATACGCGCCCTGTTCGCCGACACCCACGAAGCCCGAACAATCCTGCGCGACCAGGGATATTTGCTGCTGTTGCCGAAGCCTTCCGCCTGATGGGGCCACTTTTTGCCTTAACTCGCCGCCCGAAAAACGGCATCCTCGCCCGTAACCAACGCGAGGACTGCCGTGGCTGTTGACATCCCCGAAAACGAGCCGGACACCCTACGCGCCGGTGATACATGGAAGTGGACGCGCACGCTCGCCGATTATCCGGCCAGCGCGTGGACGCTTAAATATCGCTTCAAATCGGCCGCCGGCGGCTTCGAGATCACCGCCACCGCCTCCGGCGACAGCTACGCGATCACCGTCGCCGCGTCCACCTCGGCCGCCTATGCGTCCGGCCTCTATACCTGGATCGCCTGGGTCGAAGGCGGCACCAGCGAGAAATACACGGTCGACACCGGCCATCTCACGGTCAATCCGGACTACCGCACCGGCACCGCCACCACCGCGCTCGACGACCGCAGCCACGCCCGCAAGACGCTGGCCGCCATCGAAACGTGGATCGAATCGCGCAACCCCGGCGTCAGTGAATACGAAATCGCTGGGAGGAGGATGAAATACATCCCGATAACCGACCTGCTCAAGATGCGCGCCCACTACAAGACGGAGGTCGCCGCCGAAGACGCCGCCGAAGCCATCCGCAACGGCACCGGCACCGGCCGAAGGATTCAATTCCGCATATGAGCAAACTCACCGAACGCATGGGCGCCGCCTGGCGCGCGCTCACCGGCCGCCGCGACCCGTTCGCCGCCACCTACGGCAGCGGCTCGGCCGGCGGTTTCGCCGGCGGCGCCGTCAATCGCCTGACATCGAGCCTCGCCAACTGGTCCGGCTCGGTCAATGCCGACCTCGACATGGCCCTGCCCATCCTGCGCGCCCGCGCCCGCCACCTGGCGCAGAACAACGAACACGGCAAACGCTTCCTGTCGCTGGTCGCCACCAACGTCGTCGGCCGCGCCAACCCGCGCCTGCAAGTCCGCGCGCTCAAGGATTTGCGCAACCCGGACGCCACCACCCAGCTCGACAAGGCCGCCAACGACACCGTCGAAATCCATTGGGAACGCTGGGGCAAGTCCTGCGACCTGTCCGGCCGCCACAAAACCTTCTATTCGCTGTTGCGCACCGCCGTCAAGGGCGTGGCGCGCGACGGCGAGGCCCTGATCCGCGTCGTCCGCGACCGCCGCCTGCCCTACGGCATCGCGCTGCAACTGCTCGAAGCCGACCGCCTCGACGAAACCATGAACGTGCGCCTCGACAACGGCCACACCGTCCGCCAGGGCGTCGAGATCGACAGCGCCCTGCGCCCGGTCGCCTACTACATCAAGAGCAACCACCCGGGCGACAACTACGCGCTGGCCAGCAACACCACCGAGCGCGTCCCGGCCACCGACATCTACCACCTGTTCACGCCCGAGCGCGCCGAGCAGGTGCGCGGCGTCACCTGGCTGCACGCCATCATCATGCGCGGCAGCATCATCCACAACTTCGAGGAAGCCGCCGTCGTTGCCGCCCAGATCGGAGCCAGCAAGATCGCCGCGCTCGAACGCGCCGACGATGCGCCGGACGCCATCGGCGGCATGACCGACGGCCTCAGTGGCGGCCTGCCGCAGATCAAGGTCGAAGCCGGCGAAATGTTCGAGCTGCCGCCCGGCTACAAGCTCAACTCGTGGAACCCGGAATACCCGCACGCCAATTTCGAGTCATTCCTCAAGTCGTGCCTGCGCGGCCTCGCTGCCGGCCTCGATGTCGCCGCCCACAACCTGACCGGCGACATGAACGAAGTCAACTACAGCAGCGCCCGCATTGCCGAGCTTTCCGAGCGCGAAACGTGGATGGTGCTGCAAGACTGGCTGATCACCTCGTTCGTCCAGCCGCTCTACGAAGAATGGCTCGCCGTGTCGCTGCTTTCCGGCGCCATCACCTTCGAGGTCAGCGGCAAGGCCATTCCCGCCGAACGCTACGACAAATTCCGCAACGCTAGCCGCTTCCAAGGCAAACGCTGGCAGTGGGTCGACCCGCTCAAGGAAGCCGAAGCCAACAGCCGCCTGCTGGAAACCGGCCTGACCAGCCGCACCCGCCTCGCCGCCGAGCAGGGCGACGAATTCGAGGACATCCTAGACGAGCTGGCGCAGGAAAAGCTCATGATGGAAAAGGCCGGCCTCTCCGCGCCGGCCCCGGTCGCCGTCACCGACCCCGAGGAAGCGCCCGAAGTCGTCGCCGCCAAGGCGCTCGCCGCCGGCCAGGTACGCTGCGCCGAGATCAACCGCGACGCCGCCGAGATCATGAAGCCTGACCCGGTGCCGGCCATCCCGCCGATCTCGCTGCACATGCAGCAGGACGAAGTCACCCGCGAGCTGGCGCGCAGCACTGAGGCGACCGTCGCCGCCGTCAATCAACTTGCCAGGGAAGTCGCCGACATGAAGATCATCGTCAACGTTCCGGAACAGCGCGAGGCCGTCGTCAATGTCGCGGCTCCCATCGTCAACGTCGCCGCGCCGGAAGTCACCGTCGAAGTCGAAGCCATCATGCCGGAAGTTCAGCGCATCGAAATCACCGGCATGCCGATCCGCAAGACCACCACCGAAATCCTGCGCGACCAGGCCGGCGACATCGCCACCAGCGTGCAAGTTGAAACCGACGCCTAAAGGAGAAACACATGGCAAACGCACTCTATCCCAAGTGGAAAGAACAACTCATGCAAGGCACCGCCGCTGCCCTGCTCACCGGCACCGGCACCACGGGCGTCTATGCCTGCCTGTACGATGTCGGCGCGGGTGGGGCTTACAACTCGGCGCATGAGTTCTTTTCCTCGGTTGTCGCCGGCCAGGTCGGTACCGAAGTCGAACTAAGCGCAGGCAAGACTTACACCACTGGCATCTTCGATTCGTCGACCGACCCGACCTTCACCTCTGTCACGGGTGCAACTTGCGAGGCGATCATCATCTTCGTCAAGACAGGCGGCGCGAACACGACGTGGCGACTGGTGGCTTACCTCGACACCAACGTGACCAACCTGCCCGTTACCCCGAACGGCGGCAACATCTCCGTGACCTGGAACGCTTCCGGCATCTTCGGGCTTTGACATGCTGAACGATACCCAACTCGTCACCCTGCGCGCCGCAATCGACGCCGATCCTGTCCTTGTCCAGGCAATATCTGCTGGCAGCATCAATGTCGTTGTGAATGCGTTCAACGCGCTCGCCTCGCCCGCCTTCCGCGTGTGGCGCAGCGATGTTCGGCAGAGCGAAATCGCTTCCGCCTTCGTCTGGACTGAAATCGACGCCCTGACCAACGGCAAGGCACGCATCTGGGAATGGATGCGCCTGAGTGAAACCCTCGACTGCGGCGTCGCCAATATCCGCCAGGGCTTGAACGACGCCTTCGCTTCTGCAAACAGCACCAGGGCGGCTGTGTTGTCGGTCATCAAGCGCGACGCAAGGCGCGGAGAAAAACTGTACGCCACCGGAACCGGCTCGCAAGGTTCTCCCGGAACGCTTGTGTTCATCGGGCAGATAACCGACAGCGATGTGGAAAAGGCAATGAGGCTATGATATGGCAAAGCTGACCGTTGGTTACTCGACGCCCGCCTCGATCACGCTTGACCTGACCTCGCTCGGAAGTTCGTCGGGCTTCACCGCAGGCAGGGAATCGACGGCGGTGGATAACACCACCGACAAGCTGATCGACGCGCTGGTGTCTGGATCGGTCGCGGTAGGAACAGGCCCGACGGCGAACACGGTCATCGCGGTCTATGTCTATGCCCAGCACGACGATTCCCCGACGTATCAGGATGTGTTTGACGGCACGGACTCTGCGGAAACCGTGACCTCTGCCGGCGTGCTGTCCGGGGTAACTCGGTTGCTCGGTACGCTATCTGTCGATGCCACTACGTCGGATCGCATCTACTACCTCGCGCCGTCCTCCGTTCGTGCCTGCTTCGGTGGCACGCTGCCGAAGCGTTGGGGCTTGTTCGTCAGCCACAATACCGGCGTCGCCCTGAAGTCCACCGGAAACTCTGGCAACTTCAAGTACACCGGAATCTCGCTGGATGCCGCGTAATGCGTCGTGTGCCTTGGACTCGTCAGCCGCCGTATCCGGTCGGGATTGATTGGTCGAATCCGATTACGCGGGGGCTGGTGATATGCAATAAAGGTGCCGATCTGTTCGACTATGCGAACGGGTCGCAGGTTTCTGCTAATGTGACATTTCCGTCTAAAAGCATCAAATCAGGAGGTGCTTCGTGGAAATTTTCCGGAGCACAATGTTTAAAGTCAAAAACAATTTCCATAAATGGTGAATACACCTATTTGGCGATTGCAATACCGTCTAGCGTTTCGACTCAGGCGGTTATCGGTTGGACAGCTACAAGCGCAAACAGTCTTTGGATTCCCAATGGGACAATATGCCTGCACGACGGCAGTGTTTATGTCGGGACGGGTGTCAATCCCGTAGTCGGCACTTCGTATGTCATTGTTGCAAAGCAGCGCGGGATAAATAGCACCATTTTCGTGAACGGAAAAATAACCAAGGCAAATTCTGGGGTTAATCCTGTATTCACAAATTACATAAACCTTGGTGCTAGGGAGCATTCTGGAGGTTGGGCATTTAGTGGCGATTTATTGCTCGGGTGTGTGTGGAACAGAGAATTGTCAGACGCAGAAAGCGCAACGCTAACGAAAAACCCGTGGCAAATCTTTGAGCCATACACCGTGTTCGGAATGTCTCCGACTTACGTCACGGCGCAAACGCTCACGCAGTCGTCAAGCTACAGCAACACCAACACCTTCTACACGCATACGCTGGCGGCGACGGTATCGCTGGCTCAGAGCGCAAGGTTCGATAACAGCAACGGGCTTGCCTACACCCACACGCTGACGCCTGGCGTCAGGGCGCTAACTCAGTCATCGCGCTTCGACAACGCGAACACGCTCAACTACACCCACACGGTTACGCCCGGCGTTCGTGCGCTAACCCAAAGCGCAAGGTTCGACAACGCCAACGGCCTTGCCTACGCCCATACGCTTGCCGCGGCGATCACGCTGGCGCAATCGTCGCGTTACGACAATACCAACAGCCTCGCCTATGCGCACTCCCTGTCGGCGTCTATTACGCTCAGTCAGTCGTCACGATTCGACAACAGCAACAGCCTATCCTACACGCACTCGATCTCGCAGGTTGGTGGCGCCCAGAGCCTCACCCAATCGGCAAGACACGACAACGGCAGCACCTTCTACACGCACAGCCTCGCGGCGGGTGCGGTCGGGCTAACGCAGTCGTCACGCTTCGACAACACGAACGGCCTGGCCTATGCACACACGCTGGCCGCGTCGATCAGCTTGCCGCAGGGCGCACGCTTCGACAATGCGAATGGATTGTCCTACGTCCATGTGCTGTCGGCCTCGATCACGCTTGCGCAGTCGGCGCGGTTCGACAACAGCAACGGGCTGGCCTATCAACATTCGATCTCGCAGGCAGGCGGAACGCAAAGCCTCGACCAGTCCGCAAGGTATGACAATACCAACGGCCTGTCGTACCAGCACACGGTATCGGCTGGCACGGTCACGCTGGCGCAGAGCGCAAGGTTTGACAATGCCGCGCAATTCTTCGCGCATACCGTCGTCCAGGCCGCCGACCAGTTCATCTTCCCGGCCTATTACGAAAACGCCAACGGCTTTTATCAGCACCAGATCGGCGATGGGTCGGTGGAAATTGCCAGTGGCGGCGCCTTCCACCCGCCGCGCATCGACGACCCGCGCAAGCGCCGCCGCCGCGACGACGAAACCCTGCTGGTCATCGGCGCCATTTAAGGGGCCACTTTTTGCCTTAACTTGCCGCGCCGCCTGCGGCATCCTCGCGCCATACCTTGCGAGGATTTTATGCAATTCACCCGCACGCTCACCATCGAACAGCGCGCCGCCCGCGAAGACGGCCTGGTCGAGATCGCCATTTCTTCCGAGGCGCCCTATGAGCGGTGGTTCGGGATTGAAATCCTGCGCCACGATGCGGAATCAATCGACATGACACGCCTCGGCGATGGTCGCCACCCGCTGCTGCTCAACCACGACACCGCCCAGCAGATCGGCGCCGTCAAGTCGGTGCGCATCGACGGCGACAAGGTGCTGCGTGGCCTGGTGCAGTTCTCGCGCTCGGCACTCGGGCAGGAAATCCAGCAGGACGTGGCCGACGGCATCCGCTCGCATGTCTCGGTCGGCTATTTCGTCGACGAGCTGCAGGAAGTCAAGCGCGCCGAAGACGGCAGCGAAACCATCGTCCGCACCCTGAGCGGCAATGAATTCGAGCGCGAAATGCGCGAACAACACGGCGAAGCGTTTTTCCGTGCCGGCCAGGCGGCCGCGCGCGCCAAGGACGACAAGCCGCCGACATTCGTCGTCACCCGGTGGACGCCTTTCGAGGCATCCATCGTGCCGGTGCCGGCGGATGTCTCAGTCGGAGTCGGTAGGTCGGCTGGCGTCGAACCCGAACCCGCACCGCAACCCGCAGCACCCGCCAAATCCCCCATTCTCATTCTGGAGAAAAAAACCATGTCCGATCCGATCACCAAGACGCCGGCCGAACTCGAAATCGAGCGCCGCGACGCACTCATGGCCCTCGGCACGCAGTACGCCAAATATCTCGGCCCCAACGACACCGCCGACGCGATCCGCAACGGCCGCTCGGTCGAAGCCTTCAAGGACTTCGTCATCGAGAAAATCCAGACGCGCCACACCGACGCGTCCGGCATCGCCCTCGGCCTGACCCCCAAGGAAATCAAGCGTTACTCGCTGGGCCGTGCGCTGTCCGCCGCGATCACCGGTGACTGGCGCGAAGCCGGCTTCGAGCGTGAATGCTCCGAAGGCGTCGCCAAGATGATGGGCCGCTCGCCGGAAGGTTTCTACCTGCCGCCCGAAGCCTTCTCCCGTGACTTCAACGTCGGCACCGCCACCGAGGCCGGCAACCTGGTCGCCACCGACCTGCGCGGCGACATGTTCGTCGATGTCCTGCGCAACAACCTGGTGATGGGCCAGCTCGGCGCCCGCGTCCTGACCGGCCTGACCGGCAACGTGGACCTGCCGCGCAAGGCAACCGCCTCGACCATCGGGTCGGTGACGGAAATCGGTTCGGCCTCCGAAACCGCGCCGGCAACCGCCAAGGTGACCTTGTCGCCGAAGCGTACCTCGGCTTACGTCGAAGTGTCGAAGCAGGCGATCATCCAGTCGGCGATGGCCCTCGAAGCCATGATCCGCGACGACCTGATCATGTCGGCTGCGGTCAACCTCGAAAACCAGTGCATCAACGGCACCGGCACCGCCCCGCAGATGACCGGCATCCGCTACACCGCCAACATCGGCACTGTCGTCGCCGGCACCGCTGGCGCCGCACCGACCTGGGCGCACGTGGTCGATCTGGAAAGCGCCTGCGCCAACGCCAACGCCGAACCCGACCGCCTCGCCGGATACCTGCTCAACACCCGCACGCGCGGCAAGCTGAAGCAGACGCAGTTCGGCACCAACCTGCCGATGGTCTGGCAGAACGGCGCCCAGCCGCTCAACGGCTACCGCGTGGCGATCTCCAACAACATGCCGAGCAACCTGACGAAAGGCACCAGCACCACGGTCTGCTCGTCGGCGATCTTCGGCAGCGACTGGTCGATGGCTACCATCGGCCTGTTCGGCGCCCCGGACATCACGGTCGATCCCTACACCAAGGCCGACACCGGTCAGGTCAAGATCACCCTGAACCAGTTTGCCGACTTCGGTATCCGCCAGCCTGGCTGTTTCGCCAAGGTCGACGACCTGCTCGCCGGCTAACGCAAGAACCAAGGACGGGGCAACCCGTCCTGCCTGCTTCACCAGTCTGCCCGGCCGCGTGCCGGGCAGCACCCGAACAAGCAAAGGAAAACGATGGTCTGGTCAGCATCCGCACCGCAGGGTTACGAGTCCGACAAGGTCCGCTACGAAGTGCTGCCTTACCTGGCGCGCGGCGGGCTGGACATCGGCTGCGGCCCGGCGAAAGTGTGGCCGCACCTGATCGGCATCGACTCGGGCAAGGATAGCGACCTGTTCGGCATCGCCATGAAGCCCGACATCGTGGTCCCCGACGCCGCCCGCCTGGCGATCTTCGCCGACGGCGCCGCCGAATCCATCTTTTCCAGCCACACCCTCGAACATATCGAGGACTGGCAGGGCGCGCTGCGCGAGTGGTGGCGCCTGCTCAAGGTCGACGGCCACCTGTGCCTCTACCTTCCGCACGCCGACCTCTACCCGAACATCGGCCAGCCCGGCAGCAACCCCGACCACAAGCACGATTTCCGCCCGGAAGTCATCGTCGATTTCTTCCGGCTCGCCTTCCCCGACTGGTCGCTGGTCAATGCGCAGACGCGCGGCGACGGCAACGAGTATTCGTTTCTGCTGGTCTTCCAGAAGAAGGCCGCCGGCGCCGGCCAGTCCGAGCCGTGGGCCGCCCCGCGCCCGGCCAAGACCGCCGGCATCGTCCGCATCGGCGGCAATGGCGATGCGCTGTGGGCCGCCAGCGTCGCCGCCCACCTGCACGACCAGGGCTATGCCGTGACCGCCTACGTCGCCAAGAACGGCGAGGAAGTGCTGCGCCACGACCCGCACTTCGCCGCCATCACCGTGCTGCCGCAGGGCATCCTCGGCGACGACGAGCTGATCGAGTATTGGGCGCATGAGGCGGTCAAGTTCGACAAGTGGGTCAACCTGATCGGCTCGGTCGAAACCCGCCTGCTGCCGCACCAGTCCGGGCAGGATTTCTACCTGCCGGCGCCGGTCCGCCACAAGCTGATGAACCACAACTACCTCGACATGGTGCACGCCTATGCCGAGCTGCCGGACGGCACGCCGAGCCGCCAGAAGTTCTACCCGACCGCCGCCGAGCGCCAGTGGGCCGCCGAAACCCGCGCCCGCCTGCCCGGCAAGCTGGTCATGGTCTCGCCCACCGGATCCGGACCGTTCAAGGCATGGCCGCACACGCAGGCGCTCATGGGCCTGCTCGCCGACGCCGGCGTCTATTCGATCATGGTCGGCGACCTGACGCACCTCCCTGACCTCGACCTCGTCGAGCGCCACGGCATCGAATACGGCCACGTTGTCGGCCAGGAATTCCCGCTGCGCCTGGCGATGACCCTGTGCCTCGAAGCCGACGCCTTCGTCGGCAGCGAAAGCGTGTTCGCCAACGTGGTAGCGATGGAAGCCATGCCGAAGGTCGTCATGCTCTCGCACTCGAGCAACGAAAACCTGACCCGCGACTGGATCAACACCGCCGCGCTCGAAGCGCCGGTCGCCTGCCACCCGTGCCACCGCATCCACAACGCGGCCGCCGTCATGTGCAGCAAGGACACCCGCACCGGCGCCGCCGCCTGCATGGCCAGCTACAGCGCCGAAGACGTCGCCGCCCTGGTGCTGCAAAGCCTCGGCATCGAGGAAAGGCAGGCCGCATGATCACCGAGCAGGCCGCCGACTTCGCCACCACCGCTGCGCCGGTTCGTGCTGCTACGAAGCCGCGCCGGCCTTCTGGCTATGTGCCGCCTTATCGTAATCCGCCGCGGCTAGCAAAGGATGACTCCTGATGGCCTTCGTCGAATACAACGATCCGTTCCTCGCCGACTTCGCCACCACCGCGACCAAGAACGGCTCGACGGCGGTTTCCGGCGTCTTCGACAAAGCCTACGGCGAAGCCTACGGCATGATCGCCGGCACCGATCCCGTCTTCCGCTGCCCGACCGCCTCGGCCGTCGTGCGCGGCAATACCCTGCTGATCGGCGGCGTGACCTACACGGTGACGCACGTCGAAGGCGACGGCACCGGCTGGGATGTCTGCCGGTTGGAGGCCGCATAAATGGCCCACGCCCGCCAGGCGATCCGCGAAGCCGCCGCCACCCTGCTCACCAACCTGACCACCACCGGCTCGCGCGTCTTCCAGAGCCGCATGGCGCCGCAGGAATCGCTGCCGTGTTTGTTGGTCACGACCAACGACGAGGAAATCACGCCGGGAACGATCAGCGGCATGGCCGAACGCAACCTCGACCTGGCCGTAACCGGCTGCGCCAAGTCGGCCAGCAACGTAGACGACACCCTGGACACCATCGCCGCCGAAGTCGAAACGGCAATGGCCGGATTCACCTATCGCAACGAACTCACCCGCCTCGAAGTTGATTTCGACGAGGCGGTCGAGAAACCGGCCGGGCGCATCGTCCTGACCTTCCGCATCACTTATTTAACCGCCGCCGGTTCGCCCGGCACCCCGATCTAAGGAGATCAAAATGGCAGTCATCACCAAATGGGCGAACGTGGCCGTATCGGTTCAATCGGCTCTCGCCGCCACCAAGACCATCACCGCAATCACCAAAAACACCACCGGCGTCGTTTCCTCGACGGCGCACGGCTACAGCAATGGCGATTATGTGCTGATCCTGGCGCAAGGCATGTACCAGGTCAACTACCGCGTTTTCCGCGTGTCCGCCGTCGCCACCGACAGCTTCTCGCTCGAAGGCGAGGACACCACCAACTACGGGACTTTCGTTTCCGGCACCGCGCAGAAGATCACCTTCGGCACCTCGCTGGCCACGCTGACCTCGATCAACGCTTCGGGCGGCGACTTCGACTTCATCGACACCACCACGATCCACGACAACATCAAGACGCAGGTCCCCGGCCTGCCCAACCCGTCGAACTACACATTCGACTCGTTCTGGGACCCGTCCGACGCCGGCCTGGTCGCCCTGAAGTCGGCCTCCGACTCGCAGGCCCAGCGCGCCATCCTGTTCAGCTTCGCCAACGGCCAGAAGTTCACCTTCAATGCCTACGTCGGCTGCTCGCTGTCGCCCACCGGCTCGGCGCAGGACTTGATCAAGACCACCGTCGTCTTCACGGCGCTGGGTGGTCCGAAGGCGTATTCGAGCTAAACGATGGCCCTCGACAGATCGGCCATAACCCTGCCCGGCCTCCCGCGCGAGGATGTCGCCCTGCCGGAACTCGGCGGCGATGTCACCGTGCGGGGCCTGCTGCTGCGCGACCGCATGGCGCTGTTTGCCGGCCTGCGCGACGACGATGCCGGCTTCGCCTCGATGGCGCGCCTGTTGCACCTGGCCGTCGTTGGGCCGGACGATAAGCCGCTGCTCACCGAAGCCGAGTGGGAACGCTTCGGCGGCGTGCAATTCGCCGCGGCGCTGCGCGTGTTCACGGTAGCCAAGCAACTGTCCGGACTTGATGCAGAGGAAGCCGCAAAAAACTGAGGGCGGCGCCCGAGCGCCGCTTCCTTTTCATCCTCGCCGCGCGGCTCGGGCGCACGGTGGCCGAACTGGAAACGAACCTGTCGGCGCGCGAATACGCCGAATGGTTCGAGATATGGAAGTGGCAACCCTGGGAAGCGATCCCCGAGCCGCCGCCTGAAATTAAACCGCTGGACCCGCTGGCCTTTGCGAAATCGTTATGACCCAAAAAACCGAAGTCATCATCACCGCAAAGGACGAAACCCGCGCCGCCATCGCCTCGGCGCAGCGCGGGCTGCAATCGCTCTCTGCTGCCGGTTCGCGCCTTGGTCAGACCTTTGCTTCGCTCGGGGTTGGTGGCGGCCTGCTCGGCTTTGTCGGCGGCGCCGGCCTGACGGCGACAATCAAGCAGACGATTGACGACCTCGACAAGCTGAACGAGGCCGCCGAGCGCATCGGCGTAACCGTCGAGGATTTGAGCGCACTCAATTTCGCCGGCCAGTTGAATGGCCTCGAATTCGAGGAAATGACGACGGCCTTGACCAAGCTGTCGGTCAAGATGCAGGAAGCAGCAAGCGGCAGCAAGGAAGCGTCAGACCTGTTCGCCGACCTTGGCATCAAGGTCACTGACTCGGCCGGAAAGCTGAAATCGTCCGACGCGGTCTTTGCAGAAATCGCCGAACGCTTTGCCAGCTTCGAGGACGGTGCCGCAAAAACGGCGCTGGCCGTCGACCTGTTTGGAAAGTCCGGCGCAAAGCTGGTGCCGGTGCTTAATGGCGGCGCCGCCGGCATCAAAAGCATGCGCGACGAAGCCGAAAAGCTCGGCGCCGTCATTGGCTCAGACCTGACCAAGCAGGCCGACGAATTCAACGACAACCTGCTGCGCCTCAGTGTCGTGTCGTCTGCCGCAGGGCGGGCGCTCGCCGAAAACCTGCTGCCGTTCCTGATTCAGTTTTCATCCGAAGCCCTGGTCGCAATCAAGAACTCAGATGGCTTGCTCGATGCCTTCGTCCGTTACGGCGTGATGAAGTCGCTCAACTTCAAGACGCCGACCGAAAGCCTCGCGGCGCTCAACAAGGAAGCGCAGAAACTCGAAGACACGATCAGCATCGGGCGCGGAAAAGACGGCGATAACGAACGGCTGCGCCGTGTCCAGCAGGAAATAAGCTATTACACGCAACTTGAAAGCATCAAGAATGGCACCGGCAAGCCGATTGCTGCTACTGGCGGCACGGAACCGATCAAGCGCACGCCCGCGACTACTGGATCGCCTAAAACCGGCGCTGCCCGCTCGCAGGCCGACGACGCCGCCCGGCTGATCATTTCGTTGCGCGAGCAGGTCGCGCTCAAGGAAGTCGACCTGCAATCGACCGACAAGATGACCGCCGCCGAGAAGGAAGCGGCTAAGGTCAAGTATCAGCTCGAGGCCGGCATCCTCAAGGCCACCGGCGCGCAGCGCGAGGCGATCTTCGCCAGCCTGGACAACCTGGCAACGCTCGAAAAGCTGGTCACTGCGCAGGAAGACTATCGCAAGGCGCTGGAATCCGCCGAAGGCACCAACACCAAAAACCGCCAGGCGATGTTCGAGCAGATCGAGGCCGCCGAGAAAGCCGCCGAGCTGTTCGGACTCAATGCCGCGCAGATCAGCGTCGTCGAGCAGGCGCGGCTGGCCGACGCCATCGCCATCGCCAAACAGAACGGCGCCAGCGAGGACCAGATCGCCGTCCTCGAAGAAGAACTCGCCTTGCGCGAAAAGTTGTCCGGGGCACTGATCAAGGGCGAGGAAAAATCGCAGCAGCAGAAGGACGCCGAAGACGCGATCAAGGCAATCGACGAAGTGAACGAATTCGCCAAGCAGGCGGCGCGCAACATGCAGGACGCAATGGCCGACTTCTTCATCAACCCGACCAAGGACGGCATGCAGAGCATCGGCCAATCCTTCGCCCAGGTGGTGCAGAAGATGATCGCCCAGGCCGCCGCCGCCCAGCTCGGAAAGCTGCTGTTTGGCGACATGGGCAATACGGGCAATATTGGTGGACTCGCCGGAAGCGGCCTGAAGTGGATTTCCGGGCTTTTCGGTGGTTCGGGCGGCACTTCGTCGCTGGATTGGTTGAAATCCTATCCCACCGGCGGCGGGCTGAACTTCGCCAACGGCGGCATCATGACGAGTCATGGCGCGCTAACTTTGAACAAGTACGCGCGGGGCGGCATCGCCAATTCGCCACAAATGGCGATGTTCGGCGAGGGCAGCACCCCGGAAGCCTACGTCCCGCTCCCCGATGGCCGGCGTATTCCGGTCGCCATGTCGGGCGGCGGCCAGCCGGTCAATCAGGTCATGAACTTCTACGGCGCCGCCGAACCCGCGCAGGTCAAGCGCGCCGCCGCTTCCGGGGCGCGCTCGGTGCTGGGCGTGGCAAACGGAGCGCGCCGCTATGGCTGATTTCCTCGAAGAACGCCTCTCCGACCTGATCCGCTACGGGTCGTCCTACCAGGATGACTACGCGGTCAACGTTGTGGCGACTGCCGGCGGGCAGGAATACCGCTCGCTGGTGCATCCCTACCCGGTGCGCCGTTTCGATATTTCCTACCTGTTGGACGAGGCCAAAACCTACGCGCAACTGATGGCCGTCTATCACCGCGCCCACGGCACCTTCGCCGGCTTCCGCGCGCGCTGCTTCGACGAGTGGTCGAGCAACGGCGCCAAGGGGGCGCCCACCGCCTTCGATCAACCGATGGCGCTGGTGTCGGCCGGCGTCTATCAACTGGCCAAGCAATACGGCACAGACAAGGCCGCCGGCGCCACCGGCTATGCCTACCGCTACATCAAGAAGCCGGTGGCCGGCACGGTGCTGGCCGGCATCGGCGCCACGGCGATCCGCTCGGCCGACTGGTCGGTCGATACCACCACCGGCCGCGTCACCTTCGCCGCCGACCAGACCAAGGCCGTCACCTCGATTAGCCAGGCGGCGAGCGCCGAGCTGGTGGTCGGGGCTGCGCATGGTTTCGTCAGCGGGCAGAGCGTGCAGGTTTCCGGCGTCAATGGCATGACCCAGATCAACGGCCTGCGCGCCCTGATTACCGCCACCTCGGCGACGACGATCACCGTGGCTATCAACTCGACCGCCTTCTCGACCTACACCAGCGGCGGCGTCGTCCATACCCGCCCGCAGGCTGGTGAAACGGTGACGGCCGGCTTCGAGTTCGACTTTCCGGTGCGCTTTTCCACCGCGCTGCCGGTCGGCCAGGATTATCCCGGCTACCGGCCGGTCGACGGGGTGTCGCTGGTGGAACTGCTCAACCCATGAAAGCCACCGTCGCGCCTTACGAAACCGCCGCCTGGTGCGTGCGGATCGAGTGCACGAACGGCACCATCGTGCGCCTTACTTCGTTTCCAGGCAATCTGACCATGAGTAACGCCGAAGTCTATCTGACTGATTCAGGTTATGAGACAACGGCATTCTCTTCCACCTCGTCGGCATCGCCTTCGGCAATCGACATCGAGGGGATCGCCGGCATCGCCGGCATCAGCCACGACGAGATTGCTTCAGGTGTATTCGACAACGCCCGCATCTATATTTTCAAGTGCGATTTTCTTGCGCCGGTTGAGGATTACGAGCCGGTAACGCTCGGATTTTTTGGGAAAACAACGCTTGAGGATGAGAAGTACAGGGTCGAGGGAATGAGCATTAGCGACGCGCTCAACCAGTCGGTCGGGCGAACCTATACAGCATCCTGCTCGCGCACCTTTGGCGATGCGGGCTGTGCGATCAACCTGTCTGCACTAACCGTCACTGGCGCGGTGACTTCGGTTACTTCAAATTCTGTGTTCCGCGATAGCTCAAGAAGTGAGGCGGTCGACCACTTTATTGCAGGAACATTTGAATTTACATCTGGGCTTAATTCCGGGTTGAAGCCTTTGGAAATTCGCGGCTATGCCGCTGACGGAACAATCACGGTATTTGAGGGGTTTTTTTACGCGCCCGCCATCGGAGACACCTACACTTTGAAGCCTGGATGCCGCAAGCGGCTGGTCGATTGTCAGGCGCGGAGTAATGTTCCAAACTTCTTCGGCTTCCCTAATATCCCAACCAGCAGCGCGGCCACAAAGTTCGGGGGTCAGTCGTGACGCCGGATGATGTTGTTTTTGCGGCTCGTTCAGCCATTGGGACGCCATTTGTCCATCAAGGCCGAACCGTCGGTGTTGGACTGGATTGCGCGGGGCTGTTGGCTTATGTCGCGTCTGAATTACAGGTCAAGCACAACGACCTTCCAGCTTATCCGCGCCGCCCGTCTGGAAGAATGCTAGAGGCAACCTTTGAAGTACATGAGAAGGCCGGGGTAATAGATCGCGTTCTTGTTTCGGATATGCGGGCTGGCGACATCCTGATGATGACGTTCGGCGGCGACCCGCAACATATAGCAATCTCGGCGGGCGATAGCATCATCCATGCGTGGATGCAGCCGGGGAAGGTATGCGAACACCGAATTGACGAAACATGGAGAAAACGCATTGTTCGCGTTTATCGCTTTGTAGGGGTTGAGACATGAGCAGCGTCGGCCAAGGCGTCGGGATGGTGGTTGGCGGTATCATAGGCGCGATGGCCGGTGGCAACGTCGCACTCGGCGCATCAATCGGCGGTGCAATCGGTGGCTATATTGACCCGCCGAAGGGCCAGGATATTGTCGGGCCAAGACTTTCTGATCTTTCCGTTCAAACTAATTCATATGGTGCGGTTGTTCCTCGCGTATATGGAACGGTTGCGCTAAACGGGAACCTGATCTGGTTGGAAAATAATCAGATCAAGGAAGTAGAGTCAAAGGAAATCCAGGGCGGAAAGGGCGGCGGCGGCGCAGAAGTCACAACCTACAGCTATTTCGCCACGTTTGCCGTCGCTTTCTGCGAAGGCCCGGTCGATTCCGTGCTTCGTATATGGGCCGGATCGACTCTGATTTATAGCAGCGTTTCATCTGACTATGGCACGATCATTTCAAGTCAAGAATCATCGTTATATTTTTCCGTTTATTATGGCACGGACGACCAGCAGGCCAACCCAAGAATGCAAGCTGCGCTTGGGATTGATTCAACGCCGGCTTTTCGTGGGCTATGTTATTTGGTGTTTGAAGATTTCCCTCTTAAGGATTACGGTAACAGCCTGCTTGGGTGTCCCATTCGCGTTGAATTGACGACTTCGGTGACTAACAGTTATCAAATGACTGTTTTGAATGAGTCACGAAACGCCCTTGGGGGCGCGGTCAAAATAGCATCATGGATCGACGACGATTTTAACGGATTGACGCTTTATCGCCAGGGAAATCAAAACGGTTTTATTTGGTACATTGAGACTATAGACCCGTTCGGTGCTTATCTTGGGACACAGATAACGGACACCACGGCGCTTGGCCTTGATTATTATCTTAATGGGTACGGTTGCCATCAAACTGACGTGCCTGTATTTTGTCAGCAGTATCTTGGCCCGGTGTGGGAAACGTATGTAATTACATGGTCTGGAAACCTGATTTCAACTGTTTCAACGGGTGAAATTCCGTCAACTTGCGGTCTTATTCATCGAGCAGACGGCGACATAATTTATGTCGTGAGCGACCCGGCACAAATAAAACTTACTGGAGTTATCTCAAGAACGATCAACCTTTCGGAGATGGTAGGCCGTATTTGCTCCGTTGCATATACGGGTGATTTGATGTTTGCCGTCAGTGATGAAAACTTGACCGGAGATTCGATAGGGTTGTCTTTGTTCGTTATCGACATGACGACTGGTAGCTATTACATAATCAAGCACGACGGAACAACAAATTTTGAAATTGAATCGTTTTACCCAAAGATTCACGGCTATGACGGCGTTTGCTATCTACAAAATAGGGGTGATTTTTATCGTTACACTCCGGGCGATTCGGCATTGGTGGTTATTGCTACGAATATGCTGCACCCCGTCATTGGTGAAATACCAATGTATTTCAAGGCAAATCATTCGTTTTCCATGCTATTCAACCCGACCAGTGCAACCGGCGCAGAAACTTACACATCACTCGCCATGTTTTCAGGCTCGCAATCTGGCGGAACGAAAACCCTTCGCGGAATCGTTGAGGCTGAGTGCGTCAAAAGCGAACTTATAACGCTGGACGACATCGACGCGACATCGCTTAATGACATCGTTCGCGGCTATCGCATCTCGACGGTTTCTCCGATACGTGGTGGGTTTGACCAGCTTCAGGCGGCATTTCCGTTCGACATTGTTCAGTCAGGATATAAAATCAAGTTCGTTCGACGGGGTGGATCAAGCGTAGCGACCATCACCGCCGATGACCTTGGCGCATCCGATGGCGGTTCAGCCGTCAGGCTCATTCAGTCGCGGGAAATGGACTTGCAAATCCCTGCGCGAGTCCTTGTTGCCTATCTTGAGCAGCCTAGAGAGTACGAGATCGGCGAGCAATACGCCGAAAGGCTGAATACTGATTCAGTTAATGAGAGGCGCATTGATCTTTCTGTCGTCATGACGCCCGACGAGGCCGCGCAGACAGCAGAAAAATTGTTATATCTATACTGGCTTGAGCGCCGGGAATTCTCTTTCACGCTGCCGCCCTCTTTTGCGCAACTTGAACCAGCCGATATCGTAACGGTTTCAGATGCTAGCACGACCTACACGATGCGCCTGGTGTCAATTAATTTATTGCCTGACGGCAGGGTCGAATGTTTGGCAAAACTCCATGATTCGCAGGTGTACGTATCTGCGGCAGTTGGACAAGGCGGGTTATCGACGGGGGTTACAACAATTCCATACGCTTCTCCGACTGAATGGGCTGTTCTCGATGTGCCGTGCATGGACTCAACGGTGCAGAATAGTTCCGGGCTTGTTGCCGCAATGGGTGGGCGGATTGATAGCTGGACTGGATCGGTGCTGTTTCGTTCTACAGATAGTGGCGCGTCATGGGTCGATGTCGCCGTTCAGTCGCACCCTGGCGCTTGCATTGGTTACGCAGAATCGGTTCTTGCAGCAGGCCGCACCGACATCATTGATGCCACATCGACCGTTTCATTCCTTCCCCGCACCTATATCAAGCCGTCGTCGGTTACGGAAACGCAATTAATGAACGGAGCAAACCATTTTGCCATCGGTTCATCTGGCCGGTGGGAGATCGTCGCGGCCAGGACGGTGACGACTTCTGGAACGAATGGTGCGCTAATCCTTTCCGACCTGATGCGTGGTCGGTTCGGCACGGAACAATACACCGGCGTTCATGAGATCGGCGATGCGGTCGTTTTGCTCGACCCTGCGGCCATTGATTTCGTGCCGATGGATACCACACGAATCGGGCTGGCCTATGATTACCAGTGCGTGACGCGAGGCGCTGGCCTTTCGAGCGTCAGTTACCCGCTGGCGTATTCGGCAATCAACCTAAAGCCGCTGTCGCCAATCAGACTGTCCGGAAGTCGTTCGCCTAGCAGTTTTGACTGGTCGTTTAGTTGGGTGCGCCGCAGTCGCAATGCTGTCGAACCGTTTTCCGGTGTCGCTACGCCGCTTGGTGAATCGTCTGAGTCCTATGAGGTCGAGGTGTGGGATTCATCCTACGCGACGATCAAGCGCACGATCAGCGGATTAACTTCTGCAACCGCCACTTATACATCGGCGCAACAAGTGGTCGATTTCGGCAGCAATCAGGAAACTCTATACCTGCGCGTCTATCAGTTGTCGTCTGTGGTCGGGCGCGGCTATCCGTTGCAGTCATCGTTAGCTATGATACTGAGCAATGATGCCTTCGGATTAAGCGTCGTCCTGGCGATGCACATGGACGGCACGAATGGCTCGACCACCTTCACCGATCTGCGCGGGCATGTCGCCACGGCCAACGGTAATGCGCAAATCACGACAAGCTCGCCGAAATACGGCACGGGCAGCGCTACATTCGATGGGTCTGGTGATTACGTTGTAATTCCGGATGCTACAGACTTGGAGCTTGGGTCGGATAATTTGACCATCGAGTTCTGGATCAAGACGACCCAGACGCTTTCGTATGCCTGCCCGCTTGGGCGCGATGACGGATCATTCCCGTCTGGCGCATGGGCAATTCTGCTCAACGGCAATGGATCAGGCTCAATCCAGATGTGGAACGCCAGCTATTCTACAGGGTCAGCACTTCTGACTTCAACTTCTGCCGCCGCAGTCAATGATGGCAACTGGCACCATATCGCAATCACCAGAAACGGGGCGGCATGGAACATCTGGGTTGATGGTAGTTCGGTTGCCAGCAATACATGGAGTGGTGCGGTTGTAAATCTCAACCTAGATTTGAATATTGGCCGCGATCCAGGGTATTCACGAGATTTCGCCGGTCAAATTGATGACTTGAGAATAACAAAGAGTTGCCGCTACACCGCCACATTCACGCCGCCCACAACCGCATTCGATGATCCATGAGGATGAACAATGTCTAACTCTACAACCAATATTGACGGCATCGTACAGGGTCAAGGGTCGCAAGACCTTGCCGCCAATGCCGTATTCGACGCCGCCTCTCCGGCAACTCTATACGGGCGGCGCGCATCGACCTGCTCTGGTATAGCGTGGGGATATTACGGTGGAAACGTGTTGCTAAATGGCGTACTGACGCAGATTGCTAACGGCACAATTACGCTTACCGCCTCGACGACGAATTATATTGAAGCCAACCCAACGACGGGCGCGGTGTCGAAAAGCGTCACCGGCTTTACCGCAGGGCAGACGCCGCTTTATACCATAGTCGTAGGCACCGCCACCGTAACCAGCTACACCGACCACCGGCTGGCCGTTCCAGATCATCACGGGTTGCTGGCGAAGGCGCTGGCGTCTGATGCAAATTACACGCTGACGCAGGCAGAGGCGAGAAACCATATACTGCAATTTACCGGAACGCTTACTGCGACAAGAAATATGGTGCTGCCGCTGATCCCGCGCCAATGGACGGTCTATAACGGAACCGGGCAATCGCTACAGTTTATCGGCGCATCAGGAACCGGCATCACGGTCGCCACGACCAAGCGGGCAATCATTTACTCGGACGGAACGAACGTCGTGCGGGTTACGGCGGACACGTAAAAGGTTTCACAGCATCCCGCCCATAGAGGCGAGAAGGGAAAAGCATGACCGACCACGAACTTATCGCCAACCTCCATCGGCGGATGGATTCTCAAGACCGGCTATTGCTGGAAATCGACCGAAAGATCACCAGCCACATGGCGGAATCAGACTCCATAAAGCCGGCGCTTGAGGAGCTGGTGGCGCTGTGGAAAGGGTCGAAAATCCTGATTCCGATCATGGCCGGTGCTGCCGCAATGATTTGGGCGGTTATAGCCTGGGCGAAAGACCACCTTAAATGACCAGCTACGACAACACGCTAAAGAATCCGAACGTACAGGCATTCCTCGCGCTGATCCGCTACACCGAAGGCGCCGGCTATTCCACGCTGTTCGGTGGCGAACATTTCACCGAATTCGAGGATCACCCGCGACGCCTGATTACGCGAACGCTGGGCGGCAAGCCGATCACCTCGACCGCTGCTGGTGCGTATCAATTCCTGTCGCGCACCTGGGACGAATGCAAGAAAGCCCTCGGCCTTCCCGACTTCAGCCCGCCGAGTCAGGATCGCGCCGCGCTCTACCTGATCGAGCGCCGCCGCGCATTGCCCGCCGTGCTTGAGGGCGACTGGCCGACCGCACTGGAACGCTGCAACCGAGAATGGGCCTCGCTGCCCGGCAGTCCCTACGGCCAGCCGACGAAAAGCATGGCCGGCTGCCTTGCCTTTCTCGATCGGCTGACGAAGGAGGGCGGCCAGAGTGCCGCACCCTTTCAAGAAAACCCAGGCCCAACCCAAACACAACCAGGAGCAACCAACATGGCGCCCTTCGTTCTGGCAGCGATTCCAAGCCTTATTCAGGCCGCACCCGCGCTGATCCGCCTTTTCGGGCATGGCGAACAGGCCGAGAAAAACGCCAAAGCCGCCGAGATCGCCGTCGAGATCGCCAAGGCGGTGACGGACCAGCCCACGGCGGAAGGCGCTGTCGCCGCCATCCAGTCCGACCCCCGAACTGGCCAGCCACTACGCCAGCGCCATCGAAGCGCGGTGGTACGCTCACCGGCGAGTCCGGTGGCGGCGGGATCGAGGGCGCGCGGAAAGCCGATGTCGCACTCCAGGCCGCCGGCGCCAGCGTATTCAAGTCGCCCGCCTTCATCATCTCGGCCAGCATGTTACCGCTGGTCTATATGGTCGTCGGTGCCGTCATCTTCGGACCGGACTGGACGATGGAAATCAAGGCGATGGTGGTGTCGTCGATCATCAGCATGGTGCTTGGCGCGGTGTCCGGCTATTACCTCGGAACCAGCTTCTCCAGTCAGCGCAAAACCGACCTGATCAACGCCAAATAATCAACGCCGCCGCCTTTGTCGCCTTACGGCAGAATAGGCGGCGGTTTTGATGTCTACTTTGCGTTGGGCGGCATGGTCGCCAGCAGCGCATGAATCGCGTTGATCGAAACCGCCTTATCGGCGTCCGGTGCCGGCAACAGTCGCATCGTCGCTTCCATCTGCCGCAGATCGTCCTCGCCGTCTGCGCCGATCAGGCCAACAAGCGCGCCGCGCAGCAGGGCAATGTCGCCTTCGGCCTTCCGCATCGGGTGCCGCTCGCAAACCTTGATGTGCTCCGTCAGCACCTGGCTTCCTGCTGCCGGCGTGTCCTGTGGGTATTCGTGCCCGCAATAAACGCAGGTGAGTATTCTTCCGTTCATCGTTCAATCTCCTTAAAACCAGCCCAACTCAACGGTCAACAAGACCGCCGCAATGAGCGTTGTTCGTCAAATA
>JADJVV010000048.1 GCA_016710435.1 Hyphomicrobiales bacterium
AGCAACCCCCGTCGCATAACACCGCGAGCCCATCGTGC
This sequence comes from Hyphomicrobiales bacterium, assembly GCA_016710435.1. Lineage (NCBI taxonomy): Bacteria > Pseudomonadati > Pseudomonadota > Alphaproteobacteria > Hyphomicrobiales > Hyphomicrobiales bacterium. Next base: position 39 of record JADJVV010000048.1, read on the forward strand.
AAGTCCTTGATCTGCAACGCCCCACCGCGATTTCGCACGACGCACCAACCGCGTTATGCGACAAGCGCCCCCGCACGCTGAAAGAAGCCGTGCACGCGGCCTGCGCGGTGCGGCACTACAGCCCGCGCACGTTCGATGCGTACTGGCACTGGATCAAGTGCTACGTGCACCACACCGGCAAGCGCCCGCCGCGCGAGCTGGGCGCGGCCGAGGTGGGCGCCTTCCTGTCCTGGCTGGCCAGCGATCGGCAGGTGTCGGCCAGCACGCAGCGCCAGGCGCTGGCCGCCGTGCTGTTCCTGTACCAGAAGGTGCTGGAGATGCCGATCGGCTGGGTGGACAACATCGTCCGCGCCAAGCAGCCCGTGCGCCTGCCGACGGTGCTGACGGTGGACGAGACCCGCGCCCTGCTGGCCCACACCAGCGGCACGCCGGGCCTCTTCCTGCGCCTGCTCTATGGCACCGGCATGCGCCTCGCCGAAGGGCAACACCTGCGCGTGAAGGATCTGGAGATCCGCGAACGCCGCCTCACCATCCGCAGCGGCAAGGGCGACAAAGACCGCGTGGTGATGCTGCCCGGCTCACTGGCCACCCCGCTGACCTTGCTGCTGGAAGAGCGCCGGCGCTGGCACGACCTGGACCTGGCCGAAGGCTACGCCAGCGTCGACCTGCCGCACGCCCTGGCGCGCAAGTACCCCAACGCCGGCCGCGAATGGCCCTGGCAGTACGTCTTCGCCACCCCGGGCCGCCACCGCAATCCAGACACTGGCGAGATCCGGCGCCACCACATCTTCGACTGGACCATCCAGCGCGCCATGAAGGACGCCTGCCGCGCCGCCGGCATCGCCAAGCCCGCCACGCCGCACACCCTGCGCCACTGCTTCGCCACGCACCTGCTGCAGCGCGGTACAGACATCCGCACCATCCAGGAACTGCTGGGCCACCGCGATGTCGAGACCACGATGATCTACACCCACGTGCTGGGCGCCCACGCGGGCCGCGGCACGGTCAGCCCGCTGGACGTGCTGGGATGACCGCCGACGACACCCTCAGCCCCCAAGAGCTGGCCGAAGTGACGGGCAAGGCCCGCGCCGCCAGCCAGGCCGCAGCGCTGGCCAAGCTGGGCGTGCCGTTCATCTTCCTGGGCCGCGCCGTGAAGGTGTCGCGCGTGGTCGCCCAGGCGCACGCACTGCTCCCGCAAACCAAGGCAACGACAGGGGTAGACTTTTCGCGCGTGAGGTGACCCCATGCCGAAGAAGTCGAAGTACCCCAAGCTGCGCAAGAGCGTCAAGACCGGCAAGTCTGGCCAGGTCTGGGTGAGCTGGTGGTACGACATGCGCGGCACCGGCAAGCCCGACGTGCCGCTTGGCACCGACCACACCGAAGCCCTGCTCCGCTGGGCCGAGCTGCACCTCGACGCCCCGCGCCAGGCCGGCACGCTGGAAGAAGCCTTCCGCGGCTGGGAGCAGCGCGGCATCACCGTGCGCCCCGATGGCCGCGAACGCGCGCCCGAGACCATCCACGGCTACCGCAAGTGCCTGGCCGAGATCCGCCCCGCCTTCGGCCCCGCACGGTGGGAAGACATCACCCTGCCCGTGCTGCGCGCCTACATCACCAAACGCAGCGCCAAGACCCGCGCACGGCAAGAGATGCAGGTGCTGTCGGTGGTGTGGGGTTGGGCCCGCCTGGAGGGCCTGACGACCCTGCCCTGGCCCGCCACAGGCATGCAGCGCACCGGGTGGAAGGGCGCGGCCGGCAAGCGACAGGTGGAAGTGCACGACGCGGCGTTTGCGGCCCTGTACAAGCACGCCGACCAGACCGTGCGCGATGCGCTGGACATCGCCACCGCCACCGGCCTGCGCATGACCGACGTGGTGCGCCTGCGCCTTTCAGACGTGCGCGATGGCCGCCTGGTGGTGCAGGCCGGCAAGACTGGCAAGCGCGCCGAGTTCGACCTGGCGGCCAGCACGGTGCTGTCGCCCATCATCGACAGGCGCAAGGCCAACCGCAAGCCGGAACACCTGTTCCTGCTGGCCGCCGGCCGCCGCCCGGTCACCTACCGCGCGCTGTCTGAACGCTTCGCCAGCGCCAGGGCCGAAGCCGCCAAAGAATGCCCCGAGGCCAAAGCCATCTGGCTGCGCGACATGCGCAAGCGCGCCGGCCAGCTGGCGGGCAGCCTGCAGGAGGCCTCAGCGCTGCTGCAGCACAGCAGCCTGAGCGTGACGCGCGAGCACTATGTGCAGGGCGAAAAGCTCAAGCCCGTTAGATGATTCACGAAGGGATCAAAGACATGGACAACGACGGATCAACGATGACAAACCGCGAGATGCTTGCCGCGCTAGAGCGGCTGCCAGACCCTGACTTGATCACGCCCAGAAAGCTGGACGACCCGTTGGGTGCAGGGACGTACTACCGTGCAGACACTGTAGTCCGGCTGCTGCAGGCTGAACGTGAGCGGTGTGCCGCCGCGATCCGCGCACTGAAGGCATGAACCTTGGTCAAAAACCGCTCCCGCAATAGCCCACCTTCCCAGCTGGCCGACGCCCAGAAAGCGCCAGTTCTATGCGGGAGCAATCGACCCAATCGCAAGCATTGGCGCCATTGCGAGGCCTGATTAACAGCCCCCCGCGGGTTCGAATCCCGCCCCTTCCGCCAGCCAAAATCAACAACTTAGCGGCGATCGCTCCCGCAACTCCCGCAAGCGCTCCCGCATAAAGCGGTCACGCCGCCGGCGTCCGGTTGCGGCTGGTAGTCTGGCCCTTAGTAGCCCACCAGGCCGCCGATCACCGCGCTGATCAGGGTGCCGAGCCGGCGCGCACGTCATCCGACCAGGTGGCCGTGCCGATCAGGCCGTCCAGGCTCAGCCACGCCAGCACGCACACCAGCGGCAGGATCAGGCACGCGATCCAGAAGCGGCGGGTCAGGCAGCAGGTCACCAGAAGCGGTGGCCACCGCATCGGCCTTGCGCGCCCCATCGATCCCACCGCCGCCCGCTTCGGCGATCTCCATCCAGCGCGATTCGACGGCCTTGGCTGCAGCGGCGGCAACCGCCGGGTCTGCCTTGACCTTCTCCAACGCTTCCTGCGCGTTGATGGCGCCGGTGGCCTGCTGCACCACTTCCATGAGCCTGGTGGCGGCGGCCACGCTGCGTTCCCGACGTGGCGGTCAGCTCCCGGGCCAGCTTCGCCCAGCTTGGGGATTGATTCGATCAGGCTCGGCAGCGGCTGCGCCGAACGGGGGGGCGGAGCGGGGATCTGTGGCGGCTCCTGGGTGTACGGCTCGGCATCCGGCCGTGGTGGGGGCGTGGCTGGCTCTGGCATGGCCTGTGCGGGTTTCTGCGGCGCCGGCGGCGCCGGCTTTTTTGGCGGCCGGCCAGCGCTTCCTTGGCCCGCGCCCAGCGCTGCAGCCGGTCTTCCAGGCCGTTGGTGCCGCCGTTGATGCGCCGGGTCAGCGCCGTGAAGTCGCCCGCATCGGCCAGCGCGTTGCAGCCGTGCGCGGCCCACCAGTCGGCGGCGCTCAGCGCGGCCCAGCGCGGCTGCTCAAGCAATTCAGGCGCGGCCAGCAGGTCAACGCCAAGGCGCTGCGATGCGCCGGCATACCCAGCACGGCCAGTTACCTGCAAAAGACCTCTGCCCCTGTACAAAAAACCGTCACCCAGGTGCGTGTTGCCCAGATCCTTGCGGCCTTCGTAGCGCGCCTGTGCGGGCGTCGGGCCCCACAGCTCGCGCGTGTGGCGCAGCGCGCCGGATTCGTGCGCGATCTGCGCCAGGAAGGCGGCCAGGCGCACCGGGCCCTTGATGTCGTGCAACTCGCACGCATCAGACAGGTGGGGCGCAAACTGCTCGGCCAGATCCTGGCCGCAGCCGATGGCGGTCACGCAGCAGCGCAGGGCCGACCGCACCATCAGCGGCCGCCCCAGCCTCGAAGCCACGCCACCAGCGCCGCCCAGCCGCCCACCATGTAGATGGCCAGCGCGGCCAGCGCCACCCAAAGCACACGCGACCCCGGCACGCGCAGGCCGCCCAAACTCGCCGGTGCCGGCCTGCTTCTGCGCGTGGTCGTGAATCGCGCCCACGGCGTGCGCCCAGTTCAGCGGGTCCGAGTTCCTGGCCTGGTGCCGTCGCGCATGGCTTCCCGGATCTGGGCGCCCATCATCACGGCCAGGGCGCTCCATGTCCGTTGCCGACTCGTCCACGATGAAGCGCCTGGGCTGACCGCCTGGCGCTGCGTCAGGCCCATCGTGGCGATGCTCCTGCATGATCAGATACCCAGGCCCAGCTTCTGCGCCGCCTCGTACAGCGCCGCCTTGGCAGCCCGCAGCGACACGCGCACCGGGTGCGGCTGGCCGTCCCATTGCACCATCTCGCCGGCCTTGACCCACATCCAGATGCCGTGCTTGTCGTCGCGCACCATGTAGTAGCCGGCCGCCACCGTGTTGCCGTAGTTCCCGGCAGGGTACGGGTGCCCGTCCTGGCTGCAGACGCGGCCAAGTCGCGCTTGTTCGTCGCCGCCCCAGGTAAACGGGCCGTCCGCCGCCTTGCCGCCGCCGCTGCTGAATTGGGGTGCTTCGCTCATGGTGCTGCCTTTGCTGTTGTGTGGTTGTCAGGAATCCGGAAATGCCGCCGTCGGCACCGTGTAGGCGCCCGTGTAGCGCGCGGCGCCCACCGTCAGCCGGAACTCATCGATGTGCCCCGCCCACTCGCGCCCCGCGGTGGATGCGTCCGCGCCGATCAGCAGGTCCACACTGGCGTCGTAGATCGAGCCCGATACCGTGTCGGTGTCCACCACCGCGCCGTCGTGCAGCAGCCGCCAGGTGTCGCCCGATCGCGTCACCGCCACATGCTGGAAGGCACCGCCGGTGCTCAGCGTGCCGCCTGACAGCGCCACCAGCGTGGCGCCCTCGCCGGGCCCGATGGCGGTGAAGTACAGCGTGCCGCCCGATTGTGTCCAGTACCAGTTCCAGTCCGCCCCCGACACGCGCCGCGGGCTGGCGATGAAACGCAGGCCCACCGTTGACGATGGCCGCACAAAGCACTCCATCGTGAAGTCGCCGCCGGCCAGGTAGAAGTCTGGCGAAGCGGTCACGCGCACGTAGTCGTCCACCCCGTCCAGCAACCCGCTGGCGCCGCCAAACTTGGCCTGCGCGGTGTCGATCTGCGCGTTGGCGTTGGCCGTGCAGGTGTGGCCCAGCACGTCGGTGAAGGTGGTGCTGCCGTCCGTGCCGTCAAAGTGCAGCAGCAGCTTGACGTTGGCAAAGTACGGGTCCGCGCCCACGGTGGCTACCGTGCCGGCGCGGCCAAACTGGGCCAGTTGCAGGCTGGGGATCATGCGTCGGTCGCCGCTTCGGTGGTGATGAACAGCTCCACGCCGTGCAGCCGCGCGTCGATGGCCATCGTGTCGCTGCCGTTGCCCGTCACACGCGACAGGCGGAAGAACACCACATCCTGGCTGGCCGGCGTGCCGGCGATGGTGATGGCAGCGGATTCAGGCCCGCGGTACAGGTCGTTCGTGGTGCCGCCCGTGTCGGTGCTGGTCTGCGCCGTGCCGTAGGCCACCGCAATGGGGTCGTCGTTGCTCACCGCCACGGCTTGCAAGTCCCACACCACGCCAAAGTTGGTGGCCGTGGCCGCGTGGCTCCAGATGGGGCTGAAGGTCACCGTGCCGCGGTTCCAGCTCTTGGGCATGGCCAGGCTGAACTGCGCGTATTCCTGCGTGGTGGTGTCGAAGTCCAGGCTCAGGATGTCGGGGTTGTTGGCCGACGTGGCCACGATGGCCAGCGGCGCGCACCCCGCCACCGCGCTGGGCTGCATGGCCGCGGCGCTGACGTACACCGCATGCCGCCCCACCGGCGATACGCCGCTGGTGCCCGCGCTGCCGTGCACGCCGCCCGGGCCGGCGCGGTGGTCCTCAGTGGCCGTCACCACGCTGCCGGCCGTCGTCAGCTTGTAGGCGCGGGCATAGTCGGTGCTGTTGTTCCAGTTGGTGTTGGTGGTGGCCACCGTCACCGCGCCGGTGGCGCGTTCCACCACCACGTAGTTGGTGGCCGCGTTGGTCAGCGCCAGCGTGCCGGCGGCCACCGCAAAGCCGCCCCAGCGCCCGCCGTAATAGCCCCAGGTCAGCCCGGTGGTGGTGGCGTGCGCCTTGCCGTAGACGGCCGCGTGGTCCAGCGTCTCGAAGTTCTCGTTGAGGGGAATTTCTGGGCTGGCCTGGCTGCTGCTGAGTGTTTGCATGATGGGATTGGCTCCGCTCGGCTCTAGGCCACGGTGACGGTGATGGATGCGCTGACGCTGGCGCCGTAGGTGAATGGCACGTTGGCCTGCCCGTACACGTTCACATAGGCCTGTGTGCCGGCCGAGCTGTGCGCGGCGCTGTAGGTGGCGCTGGCGTCCACTGCGGTGGCCAGCGCGCTGGCCACGTCCACGATGGTGTCGCCGCCGCCGGCGGTGTAGGTGAAGGGCACGCCGCCCAGCGTGATGGTGAAGACCTGCCCAGCCGCCGGCGTGCCGTCCAGAAAGTACATGGTGCGCTGCGGCCTGTCCACCGGCACAGCGGCGCTGCCCAGGGCGTTGACGGAGATCGTCAGCCCGAAGCCGTTGTCCCCACTGCCCTGCGCGTACACGCCCTGCGCGCCCACGGGGCCGGTCAGCAGGCCGTAGAAGCCCTGCGCGTTGCTCTGCACGCCCAGGCCATAGCCCAGCGCCGCCAGCGTGGCGTGCGTGGCCATCGCGTTGGCCAGGCCGCCCAGCGCGTCAAAGCGTGTGCCGCTGGCCGGCAGGGTGTAGCTCACCGTGCCCAGGTAGGTTCCGATGGGCTGCTCGATCTGCAGCGCCAGCTGCGTGCCCGCGGGTATGGGCTCGGTGACGCCGGTCACGAAGTTGGCCACGTACACCGCCGCCTGGTACGCGGTGCCGGGCCCGGCCGGCGCGGCGGGCGTGTGCAGTGCGCCGAACATGCTGGCCGCCCCCGCGGCGCTGGCCGTCAGCACAAAAGTGCGCCCCACCGGCCCGGTGACGGTGACCACCGGGCCCACCGCCGCCGCGCTGAAGCCGCCGCTGGTGATGGCCGCGGCCAGCGCGGTGGCCGCGCCCGCCAGGTTGGTGTCGCCGCCGACGGTCACATGCTCGCCGATCTGCACCGCGTCGGCAAATACCGTGATCCGCACGCCCGTGACAAATGCGCCGCCCAGCGTCACCGTGCCGGTGCTGGCGGCGGCCGTGTAGCCGCCCACCGCCGCGGTGGCCTCCAGCGCGGTGCCGCGGCCCACCACGGCGCTGAGCTGGTACACGCGCACGTCCACCGTGGTCTGCACCGCCCCAAAGTCCGCCGCCTGCTGCGCCGCCGTGTACACGCAGCCCGGCGTGGCCGCGCTGATGGTGCGCTTGACGGTGGCGCCGTCCAGGATGTCCACCTCGTAGGCCTCGGCCGCCTCGCCCAGCGGCGTCAGGATGCCGGCCGCGCCGGCAAACTGCGTGGCCAGCCGTGTGCGGCGCTTCCAGGCCAGCACCAGGCCGCCGGTGGGGTCGCGGCTGGCGCGCAGGTCCACCGGCGCAAAGGGCTTCAGGCCCACGCTGGTGGGCGCCAGCGTGGTGGCTTCGGCGCTGGCCAGCGTGCGGCCCACGCTGACGGGTTTGAAGTACCGCGTCTGCCCGATATCCGCCGCCACCTGCACCACGCGGGCCGTGCCGCCGGCTTTCAGCAGCGCAAAGCGCTCACCGGCCGCGTGGCCGGTCATCGCCCATTCGGTGCCGCGCCGGCCGCGCAGCAGGCCGCTCAGCGTGTACACGCCCGCGCTCACCAGCGTGGCGGTGCGGTACTGCAGCAGCTCGTGGTTGACCACCGCGGCATTCAGGCTGGCGTCCTCCAGCATGGCATCGCGCGTGGCGCTGGCCAGCGTGGCGGCGCCCACGTTGACGGTGACGCTGTTCACCTCGTCAAACACCGCGCCGCCCGTCCAATCGCCCAGCGCCGTGGTGGTGGTGCCAAACACCGCCGCCACCGTCACCTTGTCGCCCGATGTGTAGGCCGCGCCGTCGCTGCTGATGAACAGCACCGCCCCGGCCCATCCTGTCGTGTACCGCGGGCGCATCAGGCCGTACAGGCCCGGCGCGTCGTCCGCATCGCGCAGGATCGGGATGTCCAGCAGCAGCAGGTCGCTCAGCGAATAGCTGGCCACGCTCACGTTGGGCGCGCTGGTGTCGTCGGTGATGCCCACCGCGGCCAGCACCGATGCGTCGTCCAGCACGCATTCCAGCGTGCGCACGCCGCCGGCGTAGTTTTCGCGCACGATGCGGGCGCGGTAGGTGGCGCCGTCCACGTCCACCACCTGCACCACGTCGGTGGGCTCCAGCTGCGGGCGCGTGGTGTCGATGGCCGGGCGCAGCGTGGTGGCGCCGATGCGCATGTCCAGCGCCAGCGTGTCCACGATGCCCTGCGCCTGTTCGGGCGGCAGCGTCACCGGCACGGTGGTGGTGCGCGTCTCTTCGCTCTGCGACACGATGCGGTCGCTGTACACGGTGCCGGCCTGGTAGTCGTCCTGCACGTTGATGTACTGCAGCGCGTAGCGGGCCGGCACCTCCAGGTCATTGGCGCGCTCCAGGCCCACGGGGTCGCCATCGGCCGGGGTGTCGGGCGCCACGCCCAGGTCGTCGTGCGGGATGGTGGCCGCCGCCGCCGCGCCGCGCAGGCGGAAGTACAGCTTGTCGCTCTCCACGCAGTCGAAGTAATAGGCCGCCGCCAGCGTCTGCAGCGTGCTGCGCGCGGGGGAAACCTGCGTCACCGGCACGCCGCTCACCGTCAGCCCGGCCAGGGCCGCCACGTCCACCTGCGCGGGGGGCACGCCCGCGGCTTCGCACAAGTCCTGCACCACATCCGCCAGCGGCACGTCAACCGGCGTCCAGGCGTCTGCATCATCACCGTCGCTGGCCCAGGGCGTGAAGCCATCCGGGATGGGGTAGGCAAAGTCCGTCCGCACGGTGCGCAGGTTGGCCGCAAAAATGGGGCCGTTGGCCTGCACCGTCAGCTCGATGGTGCAGCCCGCGGGCGTCAGCGTGCCGGCGGCCTGGCCGTTGGTGCCGGTGCCGGGGTCGGTGGCGATGCCGGCCACGCCGTGCCACACGCCGGCCGCACCCACCCACATCAGGCCCGCGTCCAGGTCAAAGGCGTACTGCATCACCCGGTTGGCGCCCAGCCAGGTGATGGAAGCCGGCCCGTCGCCGGGCGCCCCCAGGTTGGTGCCGTTGGCGGTGAAATTGCCGCTGTAGTTGCTGCCGTAGCGGTGGCCCGCAAAGTCCTTCACCACGATCCAGCCCAGCTCGCCCGATGAACTGCTGGCGTCGTTGATCATCACCTCGAAGTACCGCTTGCCGCCGTTCACCGCCTCTTGCGTGGTGGCCACATGCTGGTTGCTGCCCGGGTTGGTGCCCACCAGCGTGATGTTGGGCCCCGCCAGCACCGGCATGGTGGTGATGGCGTCGGTGCCAAAGCCCCACTGCAGCACCGGCTGCGACGTGGGCGCAAAGGTGTGCGCGGGGTTCTCGCCCGCCTCCACCCAGCGGCCGTTGGCCGTGGCGCTGGTCAGCACCTCGAAGGTCAGCACCGGCACCTGGCCAGAGTTGCCCAGCTGCAGCCCCTCGATCATCACGGTGCCGCGCCCGCGGTAGGCCGGCGCGTTGCCAGCGCCCACGGCGGCTTCGTACACCGGGTCTGGCAGCTGCGCGGGGCCGCCCACATGCACGCGCAGGTCGGTCCACTTGTCGGTGAATTCACTGGCCGCGGCGCTGGTGTCGTCCGAATCGGCCAGCGCGGTGTAAACCAGCTCGCCGTTGGCCCAGATGCGCGAGACGGCCACGATCTCGTTATCGCACAGCAGGTAGAGGATGTCGCATTCGTAGGTGTAGGTCGTCACCTCGGGTTCGGCGCTGCCCTTGCCGCCGGTGGTGGTGCTGATCTCGCGCTTGGCGCTCATCCAGATGGGCGCCGATGGCACCCGGTTGCGGCCCCACAGCCGCGGGATGGTGCTGCCGTACTCAAACTTCGGCAGCCGCAGGTCGTCCAGCCGGGCGCCCTGGATCTGCGTGTTGGCGATCTCCACCTGGCCGCCCACATAGGCGCCAACGGCCGCGCCAAGCTGCGGGTAGCCGAAGTAACTGCCGACCGCGTAGCCGACAATCGTGAGTGCGGTTTGCGCCATCAGGCCACCCCAGGCAGCCGGTAGGCGCCCACAAAACACATCGCCCGGCCGAACAGCAGCCGCGTCTCCACCACGCAGCGGTGCGCGCGGTTGTCGGCGTGCACCATGGCCAGGCCGCCGTGGCGGTAGGTGCACACCACGCCCAGGTGCTGCGGCGGGCCGCCGTTCCAGGCCACCAGCACCACGTCGCCCTCGCCCATCTCATCCCGGGCGATCGGCTGCATCACCGCCGCGCACTGCGCCGGCAGCGCCCGGCCATCGGGCACGCTGGCGTAGCCCGTCACGTCAAAGCCTTCGGGCACCAGGCCCAGCTCGCGTGCCACGCCGATGACCAGGCCCACGCAATCTACCCCCCACGCCGCGGGCGCGGTGCTGGTGCGCAAAGGGCGTGCCGATCCAGCCGCGGGCCTGGGCGGCCACTTGTGCACGGGTTGCCATCACGTCACCGGCGGCGCCGTCACCTGGTCAATGCCGGGCAGGTGCGGTTCACCGCCAAAGTTCAGCACGTTGTTGAACTTGTCGCGGCAGTCCTCGGCCAGGCGCTTGGTGCAGCCGGCCACCACGCTATAGGTGTTGCCCACCGCCAGCGCGGCCACGGCCGGCAGGTCCAGCGTAAAGGTGCCGTCCGCCGCGTGCGCCTTCACCTTGAACTGCAGGCCAGTATTCAGGCCGGATGTGAAGGTGATGACGCCGGCCGTAAAGTACCCCGCCGCCTGCGCGCGGCCACTGTCGCGCACCACCTGCTGGCTGGTGACGTGCGTCAACGTGCCGGCAAAGGTGAAGGCGCCCAGCGCCTTGGTGCAGCGCGCATCGCCCAGCCGGTAGCGGCAGGTGGCCTGGGTGATGCCGCCGATGCTGGCCTGCAGCCGCTGGCGCAGGCCGCGCAGCTCAGCCACGTAGGCGCCGCGCACCGGCCGCACGTTGCCAAAGTTGCCCACCTTGCGCACATCGCGCCCCTGCGCCAGGTCCGCCCAGTTGTACTGGAACAATTCAAACTCGGCGCCGTCCCACACGCCGGCCATGATGTCGGCGCGGGTGATCACCGCATCGTCGGCCAGGATGTTGATCTCGGTGTTGTCCACCGCGAAGCCCGCGCTGCTGACCAGGCTGGCCACGTCCAGCCCCAGGTCGGCGCTGTAGGTCACGGCGCTGATCACCGCGGGCCTGTCGTGTGATGTCCAGCCCAGCACGGTGCCGTCCACCCGCGTCACCTTCAGGCCCCAGGCCAGCGTGGTGGCGCCGCTTTGCATGTGCGCCAGCAGCCCGGCGCCTATTGCGCGCGTCACACCCGCACCTCCACGATGGGGATGCTGTCCCACAGGTGCAGCAGCCCGGCCTGAGCGTTGCGCGATTCGATGCGGCCCTGCAGCCGGTCGGTGTCAAAGCGCATGGGCACGTCAAATTCACCCGCCCAGGTCACCGTGCCCGCCGCCGGCGCCGTGCCGATGGTGACCACGCCCGTGGTGGTGTCCACCGTGTGCGCCGTCACCACGCCGCTGACCTTCACCTCCAGCGTGCCCGTCACCGGCTTGGTGATGATGCGGTCCAGCGTCTGCGCGCCGCTGGTGTAGCGCTTCGTCAGTTGAAAGGTGGTGGCCGTGATGCCCGTCACCACGCCCGTGGTGTGCGTGGCGGTGTAGTCCGCCCAGTCCTTGAAGCGCCAGGCGTGAAAGCGCCCGCGCGCGGCCATGAAGAACGCGCGCAGCGTCTCGAAGTCGGCCTGGCCGTTGATGCCCTGGCTCACGTCCCAGCGGTGCTTCGGGTAGGCCCAGGCCGCGTTGCGCGCCTCGCGGCCTGATCCGCTGGCCACCACGGTGGTCAGGAACTCAGGCCCGCCCAGCGCGCCGTAGGCTATTGCGTCAGGGAAGCGGGGGGATTCGTAGAAGGCCATCTGTGCTTACCCGTTGCGCGCCAGCGCCAGCCGCACCTGGCGGCCAATCGCCTCGCCCGCCTGCAGCGCGGTGCTCTGGCCGCCGCCGCTGCCGCCGGCCATGTTGATGGTGACGTTGACGGTGCGGCTGCCGCCGCCCATGCCCACGCCGTTGGGAAGCACCGTGCCGGCGCGGCGCGGCACCACGATCTCGGGCCCGCGCTCGCCCACCAGGTACGGGCGCCCGGCCGTCATGGGGCCGCCGTCGGCGCGGGCGCTCAGTGACCCGATCCACTTGCTCAGCTCACCCGCCCAGCCGCCCATCTGGCCCGTCTTGGCGTAGTCACCCAGCAGCATCTTGCCCAGCTCGGCCGCGGCCGTCTGCGCGATCAGCCGGTTGAGCATGCTCTGCCACAGCTTGGCGATGTCGTTGGTGTTGCCTTCCAGCGCCTTGAGCACGCTGTCGCCAAGCGCGTCCTGGATGTTGCGGCCGGCCTCTTGCGCAAAGGCGTTCACCTCGGCCAGCGGCTTCTTCAGCTCGGCCAGCTTGTCGCTCAGCGCCTGGATGGCGGCTTCCAGCTCGGGGCTGTCCAGGCCCACGTCGCGCATCTTGAACAATTCATCCAGCGCGGCAGACACCTCGCGGATCTGTGCCACGCTGGTGCCGCCCAGCGCGGCCAGCGCGTCGGCGTAGGCCTTGGTGGGCCCGGGGTCGGGCACGGGGGCGTTGGTCAGCGCTTCGATCTCGGCGCGCACCTTGGCGATGGCCTGCACCACCACGGGGTCGCCGCGGGTCTCACGCTGCAGTTCAAACAGGCCCGACAGCGCCAGGTTCAGTTCGCGCAGCTTGTTGGCGTCGGTGGCTTCCATCGCGCGCAGCGCGGCGATGGTGGCCTGGTCAAAGCTGTTGCTGACGAATGAACGCTCACGCGCCGCGGCGCCGCCGGTTTTCTTGGGCGCCTCGGGGATGGCGGGCACGCTGGGCCTGCTGGCGTTGCGGCCTTCGTTGCTGTAGATGTCTTCGGACTGCAGCTTGGCAATGATCTGCAGCCGCGCGATGCGCTGCTTCTCAAGATCAGCCCGCCACTGTTCGCTGATGTTTTGCCGCGCGAGCGCCTTTTCGATGTTCTTGAGTTCCACCTGCGCCTGCTGCAGCGCGCTCAGCTCGTTGTTGCTCAGCCCCAGCAACGCACCAAAGCCCAGCGACTTGGCCGCGCCAAACAGGCTCTGCAGCCGTTCGCCGAAGCCTTTGCTCTCATCTGACGCCTGTTTCGCGCGTCCGATGAAGTCGTTCATGGCATTCACCAGCGGGCCACTGATCGAACGCGCCGCGTCAACCACGTTCTTGTTGAACGCGAACATCTGCTTGTTGAATTCCTCCGCCGCCTTGGCCTGTTCGGTCGTCACCGTGGCATTCAACTGCCCGGCGTCGGCCAAGTCCTTCAGCAGCGGCGCCACTTCGCGGATGCTCTTGCCGAACAGCTCCTGCACCAGCCGCGCCTTGTTGCCGTCGTCGGCATAGCCGGCCAGCGCCACGGCGGTGCGGCGCAGGGCCTCGGCCGGGTCCAGCTTGCGCAGTTCGGTGGCGTTCAGCCCGATGGCCTGCAGCGCCCGCGCCATGGGGCTGTTGGGGTCGGCCTCGGCCAGCACCTTGTTGAGCTTGACCAGCGCGCTGCCCACGGTGTCCATCGTGGTGCCGGTGCGCGCGGCAATGTCTTCCAGCGCGCTGATGTTCTCGATGCTGGCGCCGGTGGCGTCGCTCAGGTCGTTCAGCGCGTCCACCCCATCGATGGTGCTGCGCAGGAATTGCGTGATGCCGGCGATTGAGATGGCGCCGCCCAGCGCCGCGCCCACGCTGGCGGCCAGCGCCGACATGCGGGCATAACGCGCCTCGATCTGCGCGGCCTGCTTTTCCGCAATGCGGCCGGCCTTGTCCATGCCGGTCTGCAGTGACGCAAGCTGCGCCACCAGGTCAATGCTGAGCGTTGCCAGTGACATGCGGCTGGTCCTTTTCGTCTGCCTTGCGGTGGGCCTTGATCAGCGCCAGGCGCTGCATCAGCCCTTCGGCGTCTTGCACGCCCAGCCAGCCGCACACCAGCGGCAGGCCGGCCCAGTCCAGCCCGCCCATGCCGTTGGCCAGCAAGTTGAACACCTTGAAGGCCAGCAGGTCTTCAGCGCCGGCGCGCGGCAGGTCATCGCCTTCATACTCGACACCGGGTTCTAGGTCGAGGATGCTTGCGAGTTTTTTGCCACGTCCGCCTTGCGCTGCAGGTAGACGGTGACGGTCTGCGCCATGGCCTGCGACACGGCGGCCACGTCCTCGGCATGGTCTGCCGCGTAGGCGGCCCACAGGTCGCGGTGGAAGGGCACCGCATCGCTGCCGCCAATGCCGGCGCCAAGCAGGTCAGCCTCCGTGAAGCCTTCCCACCCGCAGGCGTACTGGGTGACGTGCTCCAGCCCCACGCCGCCCATCAGGCGCGGCAATTCCACCTCGGGCGGGCGGCGGTACTGCAGTTTCTTGCCGCCGCCCAGGTCGGCCCAGGCTTCGCGCTGCGCGGCCATGCGGGCCAGCAGCGCCTGCACCTCGGTGGCCACGTCAGGCGGCCAGCTTCAGCACAAAGCCCTTGGCCGTGAAGTCAAGGCTGCCGGTGCCCACCGCGCCCACCTGCACGCTTTCACCAGGCAGGCTGGGCTCACCGTAGAAGATGCGCACGGCGCCGTTGGGCAGCGTGATGCGCACCACCACCGCGCCCTGGCTCTGCACGGCGGCTTCCAGCAGCTGCATGGCCGCGCTGGGCGTGTCCTGCGCGATGATCTCGCACGACACGTTGCTCACCGGCAGCAGGCCCTGTTCTTCCTTCTTCACGATGTCGATCAGCGTCGTCACGTCCAGCTTGTCGGCCGCGCCACCGCCGATGTCATAGGCGGTGGATTCAGCCAGCGTGGCCCAGGTGGCCACCGGTGTGAAGCTGCCCGACGTGAAGGCGGTGAAGTTGGTGGTGTTCAGGCCCTGCAGCTCGAAGGTGTTGGCCGCCTGGTTCTTGACCCGGCAGGCCTGCCCCTCCAGCTGGGCCATGCCGCCCACGCTGCTGAAGTAGCCCACGGTGTCGTTGGCCATGCCGCCGTGCGGCGCTGGTGGCCACGCCGGGGTTGGCCAGGGTGACGGCGGTCACCGTCTTGGGTGCCGCGTAGGTTGCCGCAATCTCGATCTTGACGTTGCGGCCTTTGACGTTTGCCATGATGGCTTCCTTTCAGTGAATGGCCACAAGGCCGGTTGCGGTGAGAAAAGCAGCGGGGCCGCCCGTCTTGCAACGTGGCGGCCCCGCGGGGGTGGTGTACAGGCGTCTGCAGTGGCTACACGGCCCACCAGTCAAAGCTGAGCGTGGTGCCGTCTTTGCCCACCTCGGGGTCGTGCGTGGTGGTGCGGCCCAGCAGCGCGCAGCCGCGGGCAGATGGGGCCAGCGCGGCGGCGGCCACCACCGCGTCGGCCACGGCATCCGCCGCGGCGGCGGTTTCGGCCCAGCACTGCACGTCCAGCGTGGCCTGGTGCGCCAGCAGCGTGCCGTCCAGGCCCAGCGTGGGCGTGTGCTGCGCGGCAAACACCACCAGCGGAAAGGCGCTGCCTTCGGGCACCGCGTTGAGCGCGATGCGCGTGGACACCAGGGCCACCAGCGGCGCGTGCGCGGCCAGCAGGGCGCGGAAGTCGGTTTCGACGGTCATGGCGCGGGTGCCTTGGGTTTGTTCAGCTTGGCGATCTGCGGGCCGATGGCGTGCTTGAAGACCTGCAGCGCTTCAGTCAGGCGCTGCGCCCCGGCCTGCAGGAAGTTGCTGCCGCGCATGTGCTTGGTGCCAAAATTCAGCCAGCGCCAGTAAAACGGGTCATTCGGGTTGCGGGCACCGCGCTGGCCGCGCTTGGAAGGCCGCACGTTGACGAACACGCCCACATCGCCCTTGCGGCGTGCGATCTTGCTGGTGCGCACGCTGATGGCCTTGCGCACGGTGCCCGGCTTGCGCCACCCCTTGCGCACCGGCACGCTGGCCGCGCTGAGCACGGGCGTGTTGGCACGCGCAACACGCTGCACCACCCGCGCCCCGGCCGCCAGCGCGTTGCGCAGGGCCCGCACGCGCAGCTTGGGCACGATGCCGGCCAGCGCGGCCTTCAGGTCCGGGATGCCGTGCACCTTGGCGCTGATCATGGCGCGGCCCCGTCGCGGATGCCGGCGCTGCACAGCAGCTCCAGCGTGTGGCGGCCACCGTTCACGTCCACCGGCTCGGCCACGATGGCGTGCGGCACGCCCTTCCACAGCACGCGCCAGGCGGCCGTCACGCCCGCCCGGTAGCGGATGCGCACGCGCACCTGCGCTTCGCTGTTGATGGCGCCGGCGGCAAAGAACTCACGCCCGCGCAGGGGCTGCACGTTGGCCCACAGCGCCACCACGGTGGCCCAGGTTTCCACGCGCTGGCCCAGGCTGTCCACGCTGGCCGATGGGGCCTGCAGCGTGATGCGCTGGTCCATCAGCCCGGCGGCGATGTTCACAGGTAGACCCTCTCACCGTCCAACAATGCGGCCGTAAAGCGGTTGGGCAGCTCAGCCACGCTCACGCCGGCGGCAAAGGCTTCGCGGTGCCGGTACAGCGCGCCGATCTGCAGCTTGATGTACGCCACCACGTTGGCCGGCACATCGGCAGCCGCCGGGCCGTAGCCGGCCGTGAAGCGCACCTTCACCGCATTGGCCACCGCATAGGTGCTGGGCCAGCTGGCGCCGACGGCCAGCCGCACCAGGCCAGGCGTCACGGCAGCGTCAAGCGCGTAGTCGCCAGGCGCCACGGTCTGCTCGACGTTGGCATCATCCAGGTACTTGATCGAAGTGATGCCCAGCAGGCCAGCCATGGGCAGCTCGATGTCGTCTGCCGGGAATTCATCAAGCCTCAGTTCCCAAGTCTGCGTGATCAGCACGCGGCCCATCTGATGCTCGGCCAGGCGCCGCGCGGCGACGATCAGGCTGGTGATCAGCGCGTCTTCGTCCGTGCTGTCCACGCGCAGGTGCAGCTTGGCTTCGGACAGCGTGATGGGCTCCAGCGCCGGCGCTGTGATCAGGGTCAGGCTCATTGCTGGACCTTCATTGGCTTGGTGAAACACGGGCTAAAGATCGGCCCAGTTGGAGTTGTGCGCCCGTTCTTTGCGGATCACACGGTAAGGGAAGTACAGGACACGCCACGGCAGCCACTGCGCGTTTGATCGGTGATCCGGCACGGTCTGCTGAATGCTGGCGTCTGTGCCGATCTCTGGCATCCAGAAGGCGTGCGGAATCCAGAATTTGCCGAGCAACCTGACGCCATCGGCTGGGCGTGCGCAGATGTACCCGCCGTGCTTGAACCAGCGCGGGCCAACAAAGGACCAGCAGTTGCCCCATGTGGCGTTGGGCCACACCCAGTCGGCAGCCAGCACCAGCAGCAGCGCGGCGCCGAACCCAAGCAGACCAATCAACCACGGGATAACCGCCAGCAGCACCAGCATGGCGTGAACGGCGCGGCGCAGCATGTTGTCAGGTGTACCGGCAGGGGATGGGGTCAGGCCCACTTACCAATCGTTGAAGAATAAGTCATCGTGTACTTTGATCCCTGAGTCGCCAACACGATGTTCGCCACAAGCGTTGTGCCGCCGCCCGTCAACGTGATGCTGTTGGCACTTGTGTTTATCAGCGTCACACTCTGACCATCAAAGCCAGCCGCGAGCGTTGAAGTGTTCGAGACAACGCCGGCCGCCGACAGCAGCATCACGCGGATGCCTTTTACAAAATTCACAGAGCCTAGTTGAACGTTCTTAAACCATGCGGTGGCGTCGTTTGTTACTGTGTACGTTTGCTTGTACTGCTGCGGGGTTGAACTGTAGAAATACGTCGAATCCGGCAGCGCGGATTGCGCTACATGCCCAAGCACCTCGCTGCCCGGTTGGAGATTGCTATTCGGTGCATCGCAGTTGATTGCTGTAGACCCAGCAGCCCGCATGCCAACATCACCAATCATTGCGATGGAATCGCACGAAGACGAGATATTCACGGCCAACATTGTTCCAGGGGTCGTGCCGTCGAAGACGTTATTGCTGAAACTTACTCTGTGCGTATGGTTCATGTCGCACTGACTGCCAAGCGGCGTGTAGCCACCAGCTGCAACGCCACCATTGGCGGAGAAAATATTGCCAGTGACTACGCCTCCGCGAGCGTTACCTGTAGCGCCTTTCCCCCAGTAAGTGGCGGCCAGTCCAGTAACCTTGCACCGAGACACCACGTTACCCGAGATGGTTAGATTGGTAGGCATGTCATCATCCGTCCCCGCCTGCCCGGCTATGAGAATGCCAATTCCTCCAGCACCTGTGCTGTACGTCATTCCAGAAGCAGCAATTCCACACTCTGCAATGACGTTAGATGAGATCGTTGCCTCGCGGATGCCGTTGGTGACGTAGAGCCCATATCCGCAATATCTAATGTTATTGCCGTGAACAATGATTTGCCGCGAGCTGGTGCTGCTTGCACCGGCACTCTGCCCTGTGATTTGAACGCCTGTCCCAGCTTCACGGTACACGGTGTTATTACTAACCTCGACCTGCTGCTGGTTGTCAAACACAACAAACAGGCCAGTGGTTAGCGCGGCCGTGTTAGGCGAAACAGCCCCAGTTACCAGCAAACCGTTTTCATGGATCAGATTGTGATAAACTGAGATGCGGCCCTGAGAGAATGCGCTGTCATATGCTCCGCCAGAATCTCCGTGCAAGTGAATGCCGCGATACGTTGAGCCATAGCACTCATTCTCGTAGGCTTGAAAATCGTACAGGCCCTGCACGCCGATGAGGCCGTGAGACACGGCATTGATTAGTCTGCATCGCGCAACCGTACCGCGCTTTACATCACCGTAAATTCGGATGCAGTTACCAGCCGCATCGGTTGCGGCGGCTATGTTTGCGGCAAGGCCGGCTTGACTGCTACGATCAAAGTCCAGCGTCATGTCGGAAACTGACCAATCGTTTACGGACGATAGGCCGTTTTCGGTGCCGACGTAAATCATGTTCCACGCCCAGGTGGCAACTCGCGTGGTGTTCACCATCTTTACCAGCGTAGCCGTCTTGCCTGAACCCTTGAGCGACACTCCTGACCTGAGTTGTAGAACTGCGTTCAGATACCACTGGCCTGCCGCGAGCGTCACCCGCCCGCCGTATGACAGCGCCCCAACAGAAGCGATTGCTGCATTGATGGCTGTCGAGTCGGCGGCGCCTGTCGTGTCACCTGACGGAGTTAGAAGAATCTCAGCCCCTGACACCAGGGCTCGAGTTGCAGCCACTTCACCGGCCGTCAGCATGTCGTCAAACGACTGCCCACCATCGGAATTGACGGTCCAGTCACGCGCCAGACCAAGCGCGATCAGCCGCGCGTTTTCGACCGTGCCAAAGTCATAGAACCCTGGCTTGTAGCCGTTGAACTGGTGAAGCAGCTGGATGGTGGCCACGTTATTCCTTCACGGCGCGCTTGCGCGCCTTCAATGCCGGCGGCTGTGCTGGGGCTTCGGCAGTTGCCTGGGCTTGCACGTACACCGCGCACGCCGCGTCTTCCACAAAGTGCCGCGCAGCGTCTGCACTGCAGCGCAGCAGGTCGCCCGGCGCAAAGGCGCCAAACACCGAAGACGCGCCGGGCTTGGTGAACTTGATCTGCACTTGCATGGTGTACGGGGCCAGCCTTGCGGCCGGCCCCTCCGGGCTTAGGCCGGCGTCAGGTCACCAGCGCGCACCGCGGCCGGGCGCTCCGTGGCCAGCGCCAGGCGGCGTTCGGCACGGATGGTGATCAGGTTCTTGGTGAAGTTGTCGCTGTCGCTGTCGCTCATTTCCACCACCACGCCTTCGCGGTTGTGGATCATGTAGGCCTGGCCGAAGGCGCCCACCGCCACGTTGTCGGCCGTCATGCCGATGCTCTGGATCACCGGCACGCCAAACAGGCGCGGCACGCCACCGTCGCTGACGCTGTACAGCTGCTGGCCGGCTGCGGTGGTCAGCAGCTCGATTTCGATGGTGGCCCAGTCAGCCGGGTTCAGCAGGATACCGTCGGCCGGGAAGCCCGCCGCCCAGGTGTCGGCCAGCATCTTGCGGATCAGGATCAGCTTCTTGAACGTGGCGCTGATGGCCGTCAACGCGGCATTGGTGTAGCCGTGCGCGGTGAAGTTGCCCGCGTCCAGCACGCCGCTGATGTTGGGCGCCACGCCGTCGCCGGCGCCCAGCTGCGTTTCCACCTTCAGGTTGACGCCGTAGCGCATGCGGGTGTCCACGTAGCTGGCCAGCGCGCTGTTGTCAGCGGCCAGCTGGCGGCTGATCTTGATCCAGTGCGCCACGGTGCTGATGGGCATGTTGACCAGCGTCCAGGTCAGCGCGGATTCAGCCTTCGCCGCACCTTCAGCCGCTTCTGCCGCGCTGTTGGTGAACACGTTTTCACGGGTGAATTCCACCGCGTTGCTGGCGGTGTTCATGCTGGGCAGGAAGCTTTCCAGCGTCAGCGGCTGGAAGGCGCCGCTCACCACGCCAGGCGCGCGGGCGGGTGCCACGTTGGTGTCGCTGCCGGTGAGCGTGTTCTTGACTTCCACGCGCAGCTTGTTGGTGTGACCACCGGCGAAGGCTTCGTAGCTCTTGGCCTTGATCAGTTGGGCGCCCCAGCTGTCTTCCTTGGCCTTGGCGCCTTCCACGGGCGTGGCGCGCTGTTCCAGCTGCTGGATGCGGTCAGCCAGCACGCGCTGCTCGGTGCCCAGGGTTTGCATCGCCGTCTTGGTGTCGGCGGTGACCTTGCCCAGCGTGGCGATCTCGCCGTCGGCCTTTTCGCTGACGGTCTTGAGCTTGGTTTCGATGCCTTCGCAGGCCTTCAGGATGAGTTCGAGAGACATGATGCTGCTACCTTTCAGGGAATGAAAAAACCGCCCTCGGGCGGCCGTGTTGCGGTTGCGGAATGCGCGCCTATGCGGCCAACGCGGCGAGCCTCATGCGCACGCCGAGCAGCTGCAGTTGTTTCGCCTCGGGTGTGTCGGGTGCAGGCTCCCCCTGCAGTCCCATCACCACCTTGGCGCGGGCCACCAGCGCTACGGCGGCCCCTTTGGTGAGGCCGCCTGCATCCCGCAGAAAGCTCTCAAGTTCACGAACGCTGCTGATTTCTTCGATGGCTTCGGCCAGGTCGGCGCTGCCTTTGACGCTGCCCAGGTCAACCCGGGCCGCGGCGTCAGCCGGGAAGACCACCGGGCTGATCTCCACCAGGCTGGACCAGCGCCGGATGACGCGCCCGCCTTCGGTTTCGTCGTAGTCGCCCTTTTTCAAAAAGCCGCCGATGCTCAGCCCGTCCAGCGTCTGGTGCTTCATGGCGGCGCGCACTTCGCTGGCCACGTTCAGGCCGGGCGTCAGTTCGCCGGCCACGTACAGGCCGTGGTCGTCTTCGCGCACGGTGGTCCACTTGCCGATCGGCATGGTCCATTCGTGGTTGAAAAACATCTTCGGCTTGCCGTTGTTGCGCAGCGTGCTTTCAAAGGCGCCGCGCACGATGGTGTCGCCGTAGCTGTCCACCCCGCCGAAAACGCTGGCGTAGCCTTCGAAGCTGCCACTGTCGCCGTCCATCTTGATGACGGCATCCTGAAGGTTGATGTGCTTGCGCATCAGCATGGTGCGGCTCCTAGTGCGTGAGCAGGTGAATGGCGAGAAACTGTTGCTGCCGCCGGCGCCGCCGGCCGGTTGTTGGCGTCACGCAGCGCGGCCACGATCTCGGCATGGCGGCGCTGCGCGCCGTCTTCCTGCGCGGCCTTGTTGATGGTCATGGCCACTGCGGCGGACAGGCTTTGCGGATCCGGGTCGGCCACGGGTTCACTGGCCTTGCCCAGCTGGGCCAGCGGCACCAGGTTGGTCTGCGCGGTCAGCGCGTCAGCCTGCGGGCTGGCATCGCGCGGCAGGTTTTCAAGCTGGCGCACTTCGTTGCGGGTGATGTAGCCGTTTTGAAGGCCGGTGGCGTAGAACTGCGCGCGTGCGGCGGGGTCGCCACGCAGCAGGGCCTCAAAGTTGAATTCCACGCTCATGGTGGCGCGCTGCTGCGATGTCATCACGCGCTTGGTCACCGCCTGCTCGATGCTGACCAGCATGGGCCGCACGGTGAACTTGTGGAAGCCGGCCACGATCTGTTCAATGCCGCTGCCCCAGGTGGTGACGTTGGCGTGGTGCACCAGCACTGGCGGCACGTCAAACCAGCGGCAGATTTCTTCGACGCTGAAGCGCCGCGTCTCCAGCAGCTGCTGGTCTTCGGGGCTGATGCTGAGCTGCTGGTACTTCATGTCCGCTTCCAGCACGTACAGCCGGGCGGTGTTGCCGCTGGCCATCTCGGCAAAGCGCAGCTGCAAAGCCTCGCGCTGGTCTGGCTTGAGCACGCGGTCGATCATCAGCACGCCGGTGGGCTTGCCGCTGCTGCCGAATATCTTGGCGGCGCTGGTCTGCGCCTTGGCCGTTTCGTCGGTGGTGGCCCGCATGAATTCGAGCTTCGACAGGCCGGTAGTGCCGTTGCCCAGGCCCTTGAGGTGCAGCACGTTGGCCGCGGCGATGATGGCCAGGTCGCTGTCGATCTGGTACTGGTACACCATGGCGCCGTCGTTCAGCACGATGGGCGTCACCTGGTCAGCCGGCATGGGCCACAGCGCGGTGGCTTCGCCGGCGGCGTTGCGTTCGATGCGCGCGTAGGCGTTGCCGCGCAGGTCATGGTTCATCACCATGGCCCGCCAGAATTCGTATGGCGTCATCCGCGCATTGGGGCTGTTGTGCAGCAGGCCGTACAGGCTGCTGGCGCGGGCCAGTTCCTTCATGCCGTTGCCGGCCTGGGTGTAGGCAAACAGCGGCAGGCTGGCAATGATGCTGGCGCGGCGTTCAACGCAGGCCCAGACGGTGCTGATCTGCAGGGCCGCATCGGCGCCGATGTTGGCGGTGTCGGGCACCAGCGCCATGCTGGGGATGCTGGCCTGTGCGCCGGCCCGTTCACCCATTGCGCCGGCGCGGCCAAACCAGCCGCGGATGCTGTCAAGTAGGGCCATGGTCAGCCGATCAGTGGCGAGTTCAGGAACTCGTCCAGGTTGGCAGGCGCGATGTCTGACGCAGCGCTGGCGTATGCCATCACCGCGGCCACCACGATGTCGATCCGGCCCGTGGCCTTGATCTTGTTGAGCTTGCGGTTGCCGGCCGGGTCGCTGTCCGTCACGGCATTGGCGGCGCACATGGTCAGCACGGGGTGCCCGTTGTGGCGCAGCGTGCGGTTCATCACCGCGGTTTCGAAGGCGTCCAGCGCCGGGCTCATGTCCTTGAAGCCCTGGCCGAAGTCCAACATGGGCGGCAGGTTGATGCCTTCGTCTTCGGCAATCTGCTTGAAGTCCGCCATTCGCCAGCGGTCGGCCGCGATGCTCTGCACGTCAAAACGTGAGCAGATTTGCGCCACGCGCTGCAGCACATGCCGCTTGCTGATGGCGCGGCCCGGCGTGGTTTCCAGATAGCCCTGCTTGGCCCAGGTGGCGTAGTCCACGCGGTCGCGGTTGCAGCGGTCCTGCATGCCTTCCTCGGGCAGCCAGCAGTACGGCAGCACGCTCCAGGGGTCGCCTTCGGCGGCGGGCTCCACCAGCAGCACAAAGGCGGTCAGGTCGGTGGTGCTGGACAGGTCCAGCCCAGCGTAGGCACGCCGGCCGCGCAGTTCGTCTTCGGCGTAGTCCTGCTGGCACGGTTCCCACACGGCGGCGCTGAGCCACGGGTTGATGGCCGCGGTCCACTGGCAGAAGTTGAGCCGGCGCACGATGGCTTCCTTGGCCGGCATGCCGCGGGCTTCGGTCACCTGCTCGCGCAGGTACTGCAGGCCGGGCAGGTTGGCCAGCTGCAGGCTGGGGTTGGCCTTGGGCCAGCAGGCCTCATCGTGCAGCGGGTCTTCGCCTTCGTCCAGGCCGCAGACGTAGCTGAAAAACGCATCGTCCACGCGGCGCGCGGCAGCCACGTCGCAGGCGTAGTCATGGTAGATGCCGCAGGGCGTGGTCTTGCCGGCGCCGCTGTTGGTGATCATGAAGATCAGCGCCTGCCGGCGGCTCTTGGTGCCGGCGCGCATCATCTCCACCACCTGGGCGGTCTTGTGCTCGTGCACTTCGTCGATCAGCGCGATGTGCGGGCGCGGCCCGCTCTGGCCATCGTCAGCGCTGATGGGGCGGAACCAGCTGCCGGTTGATCGGTAGCCCAGGTTCCAGACGTTCTCACCCACGCCGCTGGGCGTCAGGCGGGCGCGCAGTTCAGGGCTTTGCTGGAACATGGCCACCGCATCGCGGAACAGCACCATGGCCTGGTCCTTCTTGGTGGCCGCGGCGTAGACTTCGGCGCGGCTTTCGCCGTCAGCCGTCAGGCCCTTCATGCCAACGCCGGCCGCCAGCGGGCTTTTGCCGCTGCCCTTGCCGGTTTCCACGTAGGCCACGCGGTAGCGGCGCACCCAGTCGGCCAGCTTTTCTTCGTACCGCTGCCAGCCGCACAGGCTGCCCACGATGAACGCCTGCCACGGCTGCAGGATGAAGGGCTTGCCTTCGTAGTCGCCGCCGTTGAGGCAGAGCACTTCTTCAAAGAACGCGATGGCGTCCGCCGCCAGCTGCACGCTGAAGCGCAGGCCACGGTCGGCCGCGGTTTCCAGGTCGGCCAGGTGGCGCCCACAGGCAGCGCGCACATGCGGCCCGGCGATGATGCGCCCGGCCAGCACGTCGTGCGCGTAGGCGGTGGCGCGGTCAAGCGCAGCCTGGCGCCTAGGCGGGCGCCGGCGCTCAGCCTTCGGCGCTTCAGTGGTTGCCGCGGTCATTGAAGAATCGGCCGGTGCCGCCGGCCTGCTGGCCGAACAGATCCTGCTGGGGGTTGACCATCACGCGCGATCGGCTGGCCGGGTCCATCCCGAACTTGCCCATGATCGACTCGGCGCTTTTCTTGGCCGTCAGCTTGGCCACGAACCACTGGTTCAGCATCTGGCTGCCCTTGTGCGAGTGCGCCACGAAGTCGTCGCCGCACGACTCACGCGCCAGGCGGTAGTCGGCCACGGCATCGCATAGGAACTCCAGCGCCAGCACGTCGGCCTCGGTCAGCACCTGCATGCGGCGCAACATCGGCGCCACCTCGGCCCACACGGCAGCAGATCGCGGCGCCAGATGATCCGGCGGCGCCAGGTCGTTGAGCAGCAGCGGCTCGGGCTCGCCATCGTTGCGGCGGTCCTTGCGGTCGGTGCCCGTCACCAGCTTCAGCCCGGACGGCTTGCGGGGCCTGCTCATAGCCCCCCCCTCCCGTTTTGACATTCTG
>JADJVV010000049.1 GCA_016710435.1 Hyphomicrobiales bacterium
AACTAATAAATAAGCGTGGGTATATCAAGCAAAATAATTAAATTTTTATCAAAACAAAAACCAAAATTATAAAAAAAAATGAAAAAGATAATCGTAAACAATAAAATAATAACTACTTCTTTATTTTTAAAAAATTTAGTTGAGTTGAATAATAAAGGCAAATATAAATTTATAGATCAAAATAATTATGTTACAATAGGAGTTGAAGACACTTTTAATTTTAAAAGGTGCCATGACTTTTTTTTAGAATCCATATGTTTGTTTTTTGGAGATAGCTATGAAAAACCGACATTATTAAAACCAACAAAAAAACGTGGGTATAATAAGCAAAATATATAAATTTTAATAAATTTAATTTTAAAAAATATGATAAATAAAAAAAAATTTAAAGATCGAAATTTTATAAATTATAATGCAAAACTAAAATATTATTATATGTTTTTTATTTTCATAATAATTTTAATCGCCTTCGTAATGGCGTTAAGTGGTTGCAACTCGCAAATTATAACAATTGAACAGCCTTTTGTTTTAGCAGTTGACAAATGTTATTGCCAAAAAAAAATAACTGATAAGATTTTAATTCAAAACGATAGCGGTTATAAATATATGTTTAAAGATTTTGAAGGATATAAAACTTTAACAACTGGAGAGGGATTTGATACGACTTCAATAGGGACTTATTTGGTTGGCGAATGGTATCAAAATATAATAATAAAATAAACAAATAAACAAAAAACAAAAAACAAAAAACAAAATGAAACTAAAAATAATTCTAATAATTTTAATAAATTTATTAAATATAAATTTTACAAAAGCTCAAAAAATAATTATATCAAATTATAATGATTCGGCTAATTTGCAAATATATAATGTAGCAGATTTAAAATTTCAAATAAAAAATAATAATTTAATTTCTAAAAGTTTTAGCAATTGGAATAAAAAAAATTTAGGAGATATAATTTCAATTAGTTCAATAAATGACAGTTTATTTTATGCGAGTAATTCAACTGCAATTTTTAAAATTAATGCAAAGTCTGGCGAAGTTTTAAAATTTTTAGATTTAAAAAATAATCAAATTAATTTTTATAAAAATAATCTATTTGTTTGTTCAGATTTGCAAATATATAGAATAGATTCAACCGCTCGAATTGTTCAGACATTTGAATACCTAAATTATAAATTTACTTCATGTTTTTGCTATCGTGATAGGTTATTTTTTGCCGTATTAGGGGAAAGTTATTTACTCCCCTCTGACATATATACTAATACTATTTATAGCACTAAATTAAGCCCAACTGGTGCAATTTATTATGATAATATAAGAGTTGAAATAATTCCTTTTGGTTTTAAAAATACTAATTATTCAAATCCAATTCGCAAAATCAAAATTAAAAATGATACACTTTTTTTTATTGAATCAAATTATAATAATTATTATAACAACAGATTAATTTCATATTTAAAAAAAGATAGTAATTTTACTTTTTTAAAATTTTACGAAATTGGAGAAAAAAGTAATTTTAGTAATGGTTTGGCAATTTACGAAAATTTAATAATTGCAACTGGTGGTAATTTAATAAATTCAAATGATACCAATTTATATGGTTTCAAAGTCTTTTACAATAATAATAATGATTTTTATTTGCAAGATATAGACAAAGATTTTGTAAAAGATGATAAAGGCAAAATTGGAGATGTTGAAATATTACAAAATCAATGTAATGAATTTATAAATTATGATACAATTAAAATAAAATCTCAAAGTCAAATTTTAACAATACCAATAAAAATTATAGCTGATAGTAGTTTTAAATTATTTGCAGAGTTTAATAAATTAGACTTTGATTTAATTTCAATCTCAAATAAATTAAATGAGAATTTAGAAAAAAATTATTATGAAAATAATAAAAAAATTCTAGTTGAAATTAATGTAAAAGATTCAATTATATTTATTGATTTTGAAGTATTTTTTAATGAAAATAAAAATAAAATAATAAAATTATTTACTAAAAATTGTTGCGACACCTCAGTCATTGAAGTGTCTTTGTTAGGGTGTAATTTTGAAAATAGAGATATAATTTTTATTAATGACAAATTAAAATTAGCAAGAAAATGACTAACATTATTAAAATTATAAATCATGAATTTTTAATTTTAAAAGATTCGAGTAAAATAAAATTTTGTGAAATTAATTCAAAATATAAAACTAAAATAATTGTAAATTATATTTTAAAAAATAAAAATGAAGATATAGAATATATAACGGGTGCAATTATTGAAGAAATTGAAGAGCGAATTTTTATACGTGAAATAGAAAATTAATAAACAAACAAACAAACAAAATGAGTGAATTTAAAAACGAACAGAATAAAGGTGCTATTTTCGTAAATGACAAAAAAGGGAACGACAAAGCTCCTAATAAAGTTGGTAAATTTGTTGATGATTATGGGGTCATAAAAAAAATAGCAATTTGGGAAAATATCTCAAAAAATGGTTTGAAATATGAATCGTTTATAATTAGCGACTATATAAGCATGAATTTGGAATTAAACAAAATTTCGTTTATTCCAAAACCTGATACAACTGAAACGATAAATGATAAAATTAATGAGATGCCTTTTTAAAAGAAAAACGTTATGGCGAATAAAGAAAACATTGAATTAAAGGTTGTTAAAGTTGCGCCGCCGCCGCAGCTGACACCGTTTAAAGTTGGCGGCGTCCAACCAACAAGTCAAGCAAAAAAAGATGGTTGGCAAAGACGCAGGGAGTTAAAAGATTCAGCACAATTTTTTTTAAATTTACCTTCAAGAAAATTGACTTATGGCGGTGTCGAATATGAATTAAATTCGCAAGATGAGATTGCAAAAAAATTGATTGAACTCGCACAAAAAGGTAATTTAAAAGCTGTTGAGTTGCTAACTAAAATTATGCCTAATTGGTCGGCGGTGCAAAAAACTGAAAATATTAATATGGATATACCTTTCAAAGTTGTTACAGAGTTTAAAGATTTTCGAACTGATTTTAATGAAAAAAAATTAGAATAAATGTTAACTTTAACATGGAACTGGCGAGCGTTATATAATGCTTTTTTTGATGAGGCAAAATTTGTCTCAATTGTTGCAGGTCGCAGAAGTGGCAAGACGTTTAACGCGTTCCAGTGGCTTATTAGTGAACTATATGTAACAAACGCCCACACGGCTTTGTGGGTCGATACAGTCCATAATAATATAGAGAGCTATGTTGAACGATATTTGCTGAATGGCGAAGGTGACAAGTTTATACCTATTTTGAAAAATTGTGGAGCAAGTTGGAATAGTCAAAAAAAAATATTAAAACTTAATAACGGTGCATTTATCCAATTTGGTTCTGCTGAACGCCCTGAACTATTAGAAGGGTTTGAATATGATAGAACTGTAATTAATGAGGCCGGAATTGTTTTAAAAAAACCACAACTATGGCAGAACTCAATTGAACCAATGACGAAGGGGATTAACTCTAAAGTTAGATTTATAGGGACTCCAAAGGGCATGAATTTGTTTTATCAATTATCTAAAAAAAATAACGATAGATATAAGAGCTTTAAATTTAGTGCTTACGATTCTCCTTACTGGTCGAATTTTGAACTAAATGAAATTAAAAAAAATGTTCCTGAAATCATATTTAGACAGGAATATTTAGCAGAGTTTATTGAAGACAGTGGCACAGTTTTTAGAAATATAGAAGAGGCAATTAGCTATGATGAGAGGGTTAATTTTGATTTTAGTTCTACTTATTCGATCGGCGTAGACTGGGGTCAAAGTAACGATTACACGGTAGTAACGGTGATTGATGTTGCTACTAAAAAAGTTGTTGAAATCGATAGGTTTAATGGTATAAGTTGGGAAGTCCAAAGAGGTCGCCTGATTGCTTTAATTGATAAATATAAACCTATCGCAACGGTTGCTGAAAAAAATTCAATAGGAAGTCCGAACATTGAGGCGTTGCAAAAATTAGGGTATAATATAACCCCATTTGTCACAACTCAAGCAAGCAAATCTACAATAATAGAAAATTTAATATTTGCTTTTGAAAGTAAAATTATTAAAATTCCAAACAATGATATTTTAATAAATGAATTAAAAAATTTTGAAATGTACAAAAGTAAGAATGGTTTATTCTCATACTCTGCACCACAGGGGGAGCATGACGATACAGTTATTAGTTTGGCACTTGCTTACTTTGGGTCAATGGAAATAAAAAAAGCATGGTACTAATTTTAAAAAAAAATAATATGGAAAATAACGGAATAGCTATTTTAATCGACAAAATTAAACTAGACAAAGAGTTAATGATTTTAGATATAAATTTTATTGCTTTTAAAGAATTTTTGAAAATAATAAATGAAAAAAAATTAACGCTGAAACAGTAGATGTAATTTTATTTAACGAAATAAAAGAGATTATAAATAATATAATTAAAATCAAAATTGAAATAAATTTTTTAAAAAATAATTTAAAATATAATAAAGAAAAATGTTAATAATTAATTTTATAAAACAAATATATGTTCTTCTGCAAAATCAAAATGAAACAATTAGATTATGGAATTTATTCAAAAAAAAAATTAAATTTTAGTTTAAAAATGCAAAACAATGAGAATCTAATTTCAGATAAATACTATTTGAATATTGATGGACTGGTTTGTAAGTCAACTGAATTAGCAACAGTTATAAAGTATAAATTTAATTTTATTGAAAGGTTATATATCCGATATAATTTAAAAAAAATTAGTAAACTATTAACTGCTATTGATAAAAATAATTTAACTACACATGTCCGAAATATCCAAACAATTTTATAAAAAAAAATGATTACAATAAAAAAATATAAATGCAAGTTTTGTAAAAATGAATTAATATTTTTAAAAACTGAAACACATAATAAACATTTATTTTTTTGTACAAATTGCAAACAAGGGTTTAAAAAAAATAATTTATTTATTTTAAACAAAAAAAATAATATACATTTAAAATAAAATGAATATAATTCAGATTAAAAAATATAATGCAATTAAAAATAATGTTAACGAGTTTAAGCCGTTTAAAAATAATAAATTCCTTACCACAAGCAAAAACAAAAGTGAGTTAGAAGTCGCAGGGCGTGATATTATGTATCGAGCGATCAAAATGATAATGGACAATATTGGAATTTTAGAAAGAAATTTATTTTATAAAGACATTAAACTTGATAGTTTAGAAATTGCAAAATCTTATAATTTGGAATGGGCTTTTGAACTTTTTAAAAATATTAACCCGTATAATACAGATTCTAAATTTTTTGGTTTGATTGCCTCAATGTATCTGATTACTGGCAAATCGGTTATTTGGTTGCCAAAGTATGGCACTCCGTACCCTATTCAAATGTTAGTCCTAGATAACCGATATTTAACGCCAATTGCTTTTGATAATTTTAAGAATATAATAGCTTACAAATATAATTTAAACGGTCAGCAAATAGTTATTCCAACCGATGAAATTTGTACAATAACAAATAATTTTCCCACTGAAAACGCAGAAACACTATATACAGAGGGATACGGAAGTGTTACAGCTTTAAAAGAGGTTTTTGAGAATCAATATGCACAACTTGAGAAAATTAAAAAATACTTTAAACACGAAGGAATCTCGCCATACGTGATAAGTTACCCTATAGGTGCAAGTCCACTTGATGCAGGGGGTAAGCAATTCATTCGTGATAAATTAAGCGAACTTACTGGTTACCAAAATGATGCAATAATTTTAAGCGAGGGCGGTCAAGTTACACCACTCGTAAGTAGTGGTCGGGACGATGTAGCTTTGGCAAACACTATTTTAGGAGATATAACTCCTGCAAATTTAATTAGTACGGTTTTAGGGATTCCAAAAAGTTTATTAACGAATGAGCATACAAGTTACCACGATGCAAGAGATTCTAGATTGATATTTATTAAGGATACGTGCGAACCAATTGCATGGCAAATTAATGAAACACTCCAAAAATACTTAAACCAATTTGACGAAAATCTAACAATTGGGCACACTCCTTACATTTATGACGACCCCGATGAGAATCGTAAAAATGAATTGCATTTATTATCAACAGGACAAATAACAATAAACGATTTAAGGAAAAAAAATGGTTATGAAGAGATTGAAGGGGGAGATATTTTGATAACTGAAAGTAAATTAAAACCATTAATTCAAGCTGAAAATTCTTCTTTACTTTTTAAAAATTACGAACAAAAAAAAAAAAAATCAATTGAAACAGAGTGGGAACAAATTGACAATTTTACCAAAAGTTTAGAAAGTGATTTAAAATTAAAATTGGTTAAATTTTATGATGAAATTGAAAATGATTTATTAAATAATTTAGGGATTAAATTTAAATATAAATTTGATAAAAATAAATGGAAAAGGAATTTAAAAGAATCTTTGAAAAACCCTTTAGCAGATATTTCAAATAAAGTAATAAATAAATTTATTGATGAATTAAAAATTGATACAGATGAAAATTCTATTTTAGAAATTGTAAAAAAAGGTGTTGAAAATTCAACTAATTTAATTTCATCAAATGGAATTGAAACGATAGAAAAGGAATTAAAAGAATTGTTAAATAATAATTCAACTTCAACTGAAAGCGAATTAAAAGATATTATTAAAAATAAATTTAAGACAATAAAAACAAGTAGAGTTGACACAATTGCAAGAACAACATCAAATAATAATTACCATTTTATTCAAGATATAACTTTGAAAGAATTAGTACCGAACAAATACAAAAAAAGATGGAGCAGTGAAAACGACGATGTCACACGACCAAGCCACAAGGTAGCAGATGGACAATTTGAAAACCCACAAGGGTTATTTTTAGTAGGTGCAGAGATGCTACCCTACCCTACGGGGGGCAGTATCGCTAGCAATAATATAAACTGTAGATGTGTTTTGTTAATCCGTCCAATTTAATTTATTTGTAAAAAAAAATGAAACTAAAAGATATAAAGAAAATTGAGATTGAAAAAGTTTTTGAAAAATATTATAAAAAAAATGATAAAGTTAAAGCGTTAAAAAAAACTGCTGAGGAGTTAGGAATTTGCATAAACACTATTTACAATGTGCGAAATGATAAAGGGACAAAAAAAAATTAAGCAGTTAAATATTTTGCCAGAAGATGGAATTTTACTTTGTGACATTCAAACTATCTTTTCAGACTATAAAGGCGAGGTAACTGCAACTGGTGAGGATGTGCAAGGGTTTAAACACAATATTAATTTAGATATTATAAATAAAATTAATAAAATAAACAACGGAGTTAATCTAACACCCTTAGGATATTTAATATACAATTACAACGATGGAAATTTTGCTGAAACAAAAAAAATTGTTTATTCAATTTCGGAAATTGATAAAATTTTGGAAAGTGTAATCGACTTTTACGAAAATTTAGAAGGTGGTTCAATTTACATAAATAGAGATATTACTTTAAAAAAATTTGGAATAAAATATCATATTTTTAAAAAAATATTTAAATACTACAATGTAAAATTTCCATAAATTTTATAATAAAAAAAATCACAAAGCACTTATAATAAGTGTTTTTTTTTGTTTAAATAAAAAAACAATTT
This sequence comes from Hyphomicrobiales bacterium, assembly GCA_016710435.1. NCBI lineage: Bacteria > Pseudomonadati > Pseudomonadota > Alphaproteobacteria > Hyphomicrobiales > Hyphomicrobiales bacterium. The sequence continues at coordinate 7,639 of JADJVV010000049.1, forward strand.
TCACTTTTTGCAATAAAAAAAATAGTATCAAAAATCAATTATTAATTTTAAATAAAATAAAAAATAATAATGAATATTACTTATAAAGGTGAGGCAGTTAAATTTGTTGAAGATACTAAAATTAAAGGACTTGCCGTAAAATTTACAACAAGTGCTGACCCTGATTTGTATTTTGATTTTTTTACTTCTAATTGCGATTTTGGTCTTAGTTTAAATAACACTTTACCAATTTATTTTAATCATTGTTTTGATGGAGTTTTAAAAACTGCAAGAATCGGAGAGGCTAAATTGACAAAAAAAAACGATGGAATTTTTGTCGATGGTTTCATATATAATTTAAAAAATTGTCCTACCGATTTAGACAGTTGGAGTAAGCAAATCATAAAGGAACGTGCTGAATATATTGATATAATTTTGAAATTAATTGAAGACGGAAAGATGGGGTATTCAACTGGCTCTGCACCGCATTTAGTAAAAAAAAAATCATTTGAAAATGGTACAAATGAAATTACTAAATGGGATATTGTTGAATTATCAATAACCCACACACCAGCCGAACCGCGTACCTATGCGACAAAATCAGCAATAAATGATAAATTTGATTGGTCGCAATACCTTAAAATAGGTGCTAAAATTTCAAATGAAACTGCGACCTCTTTAATAGATTCCTTAGAAAATTTAAATAAAGTAAAAAAAACTATTGAAACTTTGCTAGCAGAATATAAAAATATAAATATAAATATAAACAAAATTAAAATGGACGGAACAACTACAGATTTAACAAGAGTAATCGATTTACTAACTGCAAGATTTGATGCGGTAGAGATGGTACTGTTGGAAATTAACGCAGGCGTAGCCTTATTGTTAGAACAAGAAACAAAAGAGGCACTAGAAGAGGTTACAGAGGTTACAGAGCCTACAGAGGCGATTATGACTGCTGACGAAATAATAAAAAAAATAAATAAATTAATCTAATAAATAACAATAAATAAAATGGAAAATATTAACAAACTTGTTGAAGACACGATAATCGCAACTAAAACTGAGATGCTGAAAACTCACAAGCCTTTTGACAACTCTATTAAAAATGAAAATGAAACATTAAAAAGTTTTAATGTTTTACTTCCTAAAAAAAATGATTTATTTTTTAATAATGGAAATTTATTTGAACCAAGAAGTACGAGTGCGATTGATGTAAAAGCAGTTGTTCAATCGGGCGGTTTCAATACGGGCGGAACTAACTCGCCGGGTAACTATGTTGGAACTCAATACCCTTATATAGGCGATGTTGCGACAACTCAAGTTATCGACAATATGAATTATACCTATTTGTTAAAAACTCAAAAGATAATAAACACTTTAGGGTCAACCGAAGAGACTCAGTCAAAACCTGAGATACCATATAGCTACACTCCTACGGCAGGCAGTTTGCTAGCATTTGCAGGTAGAATAAATTTTACACGTCAGGCGTTAACTGAAATAATGGCACGGGGGATGGAACAATATCATTATAATGTTTTATCTAATAGTGTTAAACAAAGTATGTCTAAAAGTGCCATCCAAGAGATAACAACGGCGATAACTCAAACGGCAATTTATGGAACAAACGGGGACACTTTAGCAGATTTGTGCAGTTACGGGGTGGGTGTTTTAGCAGACCAATTAGTTACACCGGACACCTTGTTTATTCACCCTAAAAACTATGAGGCATTTAAGATGACAAGAACAAGTTACGGATATCCATTTTTAGGTGTAGAGGCGTTACCTTCAACAATAACTAAACTTGTCGTCGCACCTTATGTGCCCGTTGCAACTGCGTTACTTGGCGATTCAAATGAATTAAGACTATTTGTAAACGAATCTTTAATTTTAAGCGGTGAAACTTATTCAGACGGAGCGATTATTACAGGGGGAAGGAACTCTACTGATATTGAAAAAAATTGCTATACTTTTGTTGGTGAAATTTTTGGTAGAACAATTTTAGAATTTCCAAACGCGTTTGTAAAAATAACTGGACTTTTAACAACTGCAGGCTGTCTAGCACCGTGCGTATAATTTTATTTTAAGCCCTCTTATTAAATTTGTAAGGGGGTTGCATTTTTTTTGGTAAATTAATTTTTAAATATGGATAATTCTAACTTTGCTTTATGGGTTTATCGAGGGATTACAGTCATATTATTAAGCATTGCAGGGTATTTAGGTGCAAACGTTTTGACAACTGTAGAGAGCCTAAAAACAACAATGGAGACTGTTTTGACCACTATTAAATTTCAACAAATTGATGTAACTAAATTAGAAAAGAGAATTGAAAATTTAGAGTTAAAAATTGAATATTACAATCAAAGAGACCATACTTTTTACAAAAATAAATAATTAAATATATGGAATGGATTAATCAAAATTTAGCTACTTTAGTGGGTGCAGGTTTAACGCTTTACGAAATAATTGCACGTCGTAAACCGACAAAAAAAGATATTTCAATTTTATCTAATTTGATAAAAGTTGTAAGTATTATTTTGCCGAATAAAAAGACTGGTGAGGGTGTACACTAAATTTATTTAATATGTTTATCCATGTCATTCCAACAGATGAAATTGATTTACATAGTAAAGATATTTTTTGTATCTGCAAACCTAACATATTCGCAGAGGTTGAAATTATTATAATTCATACACCTTTTTTTAGTGAGAATTATTCTAAAGCAGAGCTATTAGATTGGGTTACAAATGTTAAAAATAACTTTATAAAATTGACAATAAATAAAGACATATTTTTTAAAGAATATAAAAAAAATTTTAATGGAATTTTAAATAAATCTGTTGAAGGTCTTAGCAATTTAATCGAACTTTGTAACTTTAAAAAACCATTTGACGATGTAAGGCAATTAGCTTATTTTTTTGCAACAATCAAGCATGAAACAGCTTTGAGTTTCAAACCGATTAGAGAGTATGGCAACGCAAATTATTTTATTAAAAGATATTTTATAAACCCTATTCAAAGGCGGTGGCTAAATAATAAAAGTAGTAGCGATGCAGTCAAGTACTGTGGGCGTGGTTACGCTATGATAACAGGGCGTGGCAACTATGAAAGGTTTGCAAAATATTTAAATATAGATATTATAAATAAGCCAGAACTGTGCTTAAAATCTGAGGTTGCTTTTGATATTTTAGTTTATGGCTTTAAAAATGGGGCATTTGCACAGGGTCATAATATAGACTATTACATAAACGAAAACAAATGTAATTATTTAGATGCTCGTAAAATTATTAATGGAACTGACAAAAAAAATTTAGTTGCAAAATATGCTACAAAATTTGAAATTATATTAAAAAATTCTATATGAACAATCTAACTAGAATTATAGAAGAGAAAGGAATAATCGAAAGTGCTAAGGAAGTTTTTTTGAACAAAAATCAAATTTTTGAAAGTTATAAAAATAAATATTTTGGCGACAATGAAATAAAAGAACTTGCAATTTTAAGGCTTGAAATATGTTCAAATTGTGATTTTAAAAAAGGGGCGCAAGAAATTGGCAACTCGTGGTTTTGTCCAACTGGAATGGGGTGCAGTTGTAGCCTTACGAATAAAGCACACAATTATAACAGTAGATGTAAAGAGGGTAAATGGGACGTTTTAAAAACATTTAAAGAATAAAAAAATGTTAGTAAGTTTAAATAGATTTAAACAATTTTTGGATATAAAATTAGACAATATTTTACAAGATGATTTGTTAAATTTTATTTTGAATCAGTCAACTAAAATAATTGAAAATATTTGTAATCAAAATTTGATAGAATCAAATCAAACAATTTATATCGAACCAACGGCAAATAAAAATTATATAATTTTAAATTTTAAAGAGACTCCAATTGAAATTATTACAAGTTTTAAAAAAGATAAATGTGGGGAGAATTGTAGCGAATGGACTGAATTTAATATTTGTGAAATTATAAAATTAAATAGCATATATAAAATTATAGGTACAAATTTTACAACTGACAGTTACTACAAATTTAACATAACTCAAGGGTTTGAGATTGGCGATGTACCTTATGATTTACAGCAAATTTGTTTAAAAGTTGCAACTTATATCTACAGGTCGCAAAGAGGTGGACAAGGTGGTGGAACAGTTGGTATTAATTCTAAGTCTGAAAGCAGTTCACAAGGTTTAACTTACAGTGCCTCTTACACGTCAGAAGATGAATTTTATAAAATGATAAAAAACGAATTGATAAAATACACTATTGTAAGCTGCTAATTATATGCAAGATATAAATGATGTTGAAGGTTTAAAAATTAATATAAGCAGGTTATTTGATTTAACTATAAAACAAATTGAAATTTTATTTAATGCTTATGCAAATGAAAATTTTTTAGATGGTGAGGGAACAAAAAAAAAATTAGCTATAAGGACAGGTAAGCTCGCAAGGAGTTTGATAAAAGGCAAGGATGGAAATATAACTATTATAAAAAAGACCCCTGAAACGCTAACAGTTGAAATCGGTACAAGTCTAAAATATGGGCTGATTTGGGAATCGGGTTTTGATGCTTACAAAGTTGCATATACAAAAAAACAATTAGGTTTTTTATTCGCTAAATTTAAAAAAGAAGGTACTTTAAACGCTAATAAAAATAAAAATGCAGATGGATATATTCATAAAAAAAAACAGAATGCACGTCCATTTTTATCGCCAGCAAGAAAAAAAATTGAGAGCGAAGGGTATGCAATTATTGAAAAATTTTTTATTAATGAATTGAATAAATTGTATAAATGAATTTAACTGAAAGTATTAGAACTTTAATAAAATATTTGATTGAGAATAATGTTACAGATTGCAACGCGTGCACAAATAATTTTAATGTGTGTGATTGTGATAATGTAGATGGGGAAGCCTCTATGGTCGCTCCTGGTGATGTTTTTGCAAGTTGTGTAAGTATTTACTCAGTACCAATCGAAAAGCGAATAAATAGCCAAACACTAACAAATGAAGGTGCTAATTTTTATTACAATTCGAGTGCTAAAGTTAGCGAATTAAGTTGGCAGATTACATACAGATTTAAAAGCGAATTTGATACTAATTGTACAGGCAATTTAAGGGTATTAACTAACGATAACAGAGAAAAATTAAAATGGCAATTAGAACAATTTGAATTGTTAAAATTGAATGATAATTTAACGCAAGTTCAAACACTTTTAAATTTAAATAATGATTTTTATTGTGGACAAATAGACGCGTTAATTATTGATGACGTTTTGTCAAGTTATTCAAATGAACGGGAGTTGACAATTGGGGAAGTAGTAATTTATTTTAAAACTATACACACTGAATTATCAAATAAAAATTTGAACTTATAAATAAAAAAAATATGAAAATAAAAATTTTAAATATGCCATTTAGTTATAATGGTAAGGAATACGAGGAAGGACAAATTTTTGAAGTTCCTGACAAATTTATAGAAAGTTTGGAGGCAACTCCAGCAATTAAATTTGAGATTGTGAACGGCGAAAAAATCGAAGGCAAAAAAATACAATAGTAATTTAACAATTCATAAAATAAAATTTAAAAAATATAATGGCACTAGGAACAAGTCGTATAGCTTTAGGGCAGAACCCACAGGGTAGTGATTATGTGGCAGTTGCTGAATTTAACACAACAACTCAAGTTATTACAGGGGCGTGGGAGTTTTTCCCAATTGTATCAGATTCATCAACAGACTTTGAGGATAGCAATAGTGCAGGCACGACATCAATCGAAGTCGTAAGTGAAAGCGGTGCTAAAACAAAATTTGACCCATGCTCTGACTGTGTTGACGGGGGCGGTTGTGCGGTACAAAGTGGCTCATTTAGTTTCACAACTTTGCAAAGAGATGCTCCTACCATGAATTTGCATGAAACTATGGTCAATAAGTATTTTGCTTTTATAAAACTAGGCAGTTGCTCCCTGGTTAATGGCAAAAATCAATGGACTGCATATATTGGTAAGTTTGTTAATCCAGGAAATAACAAACACAAAGGGCAGAGCAAAACAGTTAAATTCAAAGGGTATACACATACTGCTGCAATAACAATTTTAGGGACTGCATGTGCTTTAGTTTTCAAAGGGGCAGGCACGTGCGCAACCGTAACGCCGCCTGACATAGTCATTCCGTGCGGAAATTTTACACATACTGTAGATATTACACCTGCGTAATTTTTTCGCAAAAATATAAATAAAATATAAAAATCAAGTACAGTAATTTTTAATTATTTTTGCAAAATAAAATAATTTTTAGTTACTGTATTTTTTTTTAAAATAAAATAAACAAATGGAGAAAAAAGTTGAAGAATTAGAATTTAAGTTGCCTGATGATTTATTAAAATTTACGGCAATAAATGAAGAAGGTAAGGAGGTTATTTATACCTCATTAAGCTACACTGCGCAAATGAGTTGGAATCGAATTAGTAACATTTATAAGTTAGGGATTTCGGATATTTTGCCTTCAATTATAAATCAATTAAATAGTAATTCATTTAATGAAATAATTGATAGCTTAAAAATTACAAGTCAAATTGATAATTTAAAAACTGTTAAAATTTCAGAAAATTCAGTTTTAAAATCATTGATTGAAACCATTTACCAACTCGTAACAAGTGACACTTTACAATTTATTTTAGCATTTTTATTTTATAAAGAAACTGAAAATGAATTTTATTTTAAACGTGAGAATTTAATAACTAGCGATAGGCTTGCGGAAGTTTTGCAGTGCCCTCGAGACCTTGCAATCGAAGTAGTTATGCGTTTTTTTTATTTGACTTTGTCACAGGACATTGTGAACAGTTCCCCTACACACACCTTGACAAAGCAACTTTTGAAGAGATTTTTGAAAGTGAAAGTGAAATAAAAATTAACAATTTAGTTAGAGATATAACGGGTTTGAGTGTTAATGAAAATTATGAAAATTTAGACTTTATAGATTATGGCGATGGTGAATTAACACCAATAAACTCATTAAATAAAATTTGTTGGCAAGAACGAATTTTATGGAATCTAGTAGAAGACGATGCCCTAAATTTTAGCAAACTTTGCAATGATGTTAGTTTTTATAATTGCTTAATTTCATTTGAAAAAAAAATGAAAAAATCTGTGATTGAAGGTGTTAAAAATTTAAAAGATAGTTAAAAAAAAATATGGCAAATGTAAAAATAGGGTTAGATATATCTGAATTACTGTCAGAACTAAAAGGGTTAAATTCTAAAATTGATGCTCTCACAAAACCAATTTTATTTAAAACTGAATTTGATAGTAACGAGTTAAAAAATGGGATTGAAAAAATGCCCACTCGAGTTGGCAAAGATGCTGAAAACGCAGGTGAAAAAGTAGGGAAAGATTTAAAAAAAGGTATAAAATCTGAGACCGATACTTTTGGAGATTTATTTAAAAATGCTTTGTCATTTGCAGGTGGGGGACTTATTGCAAGCGGTTTAAGTGGGGCATTCAATGGAGTTAAAGAGGCACTCAAAGCAGGAGACGACGCCGCTGATAGGCTTACGACCTCGTTTCAGCAAGCAAAATTAAGCGGTAAAGGTTTAGCGGATGAATTAGCACGGAGTGGGCAGAGTGCTAAAGGTATTAGTAATGACTTTGCACTTCCCGTAAATCAAATAAAAGGCTTGCAGGCTCAAGTAGCCTCGTTTGGGGGGATTACGGGAGAGATGAATGATAGACTTGTAAAATTATCTTTAGGTGCTGCGAGTTCCTTAGGGTTAGCACCTGAGGCACTTGCTAAAATGATAGCTAAAGCGAACGATCCGGAACAAGTAGCAGGCTTAAAAAAAATAGGTATTGAATTTGAAAAAAATGCAACTATTGCAGAAAAATTAGCGGTTGTTGAGGCGAAATTTGGCCCAACTGTAAAAGCCTCAATGGAAGGTACACAGGATATTTTTGGAACTTTTGAGAGAATTAAAAACGCGGTTACAGATGCTTTTGTTCAAAATGTTTTACCATTACTTGACGAATTTAATAATTATTTGCAAAAATTATTTATAAAATACAAACCTGAAATAGAAAGTTTTGGACTGGTTGTAAAAAAAATGGGTGAAGTTTATTTTAAATTATTTTCAGAATATTTGAAAATAACATGGGATATTTTAACATCAATTATTAGCACAATATTTGAGCTTAGTTCCTATTTTATTAAATTAGGGGCGTCGATATTTGGCTTTAATACGACTGCAAAAGATTCAAATTTAGTTCTTGATATTTTAGGCAAATTATTGAACTACGTGGCTCTACAAATTTCAAATGTTAAAGTAGTGATTGAGGGAGTAAAGGGAGGTTTTAATGAATTAATCAATTTAGGCAAAGGTTTAATAAATGTTATAAAAAATATATCATTTGACAATATTGGCGAGAGTTTTAGTAAATTAAAAAATTTGATATTTGGGGCACCAAGCAAAATTATTGATAAAGTTGCAGAGAGTGGAGGCGATAAAGCAAATGAAGAAAATTTTAATCGCAGTTTAGAAAATTTAAAAAAAATAGATTTAATAAATAAATTAATTCAAGAGAAAAAAATAACTTACCAAGATGGGTTAAATGTTTTAAAAGATTTTGCGACTAAGTTCGGAAATATTAACTTACCTAATTTAAAAGGTGCATTAGATGAGGCACAAAGCCGTATACAGCCCTTTGAAATTAAAAAAGCATTAGTAACTAATACTAGTTCTGAAAGTTCGTTAAAGACAAAAGAGGCAGGAGCAAAAGCAGGAGAGAAGGCAATTGTAGATTTTTCAGAGGCATATAAAAAAATGGTTATTGAGTTAAATAATCTAAATCAAAAAAATACAATTGAACTTGACCCAATCAAAATCGAACTTAAAAAAATTGATACAACAACTGTAAATAATTTGCAAAAAAGTAATGATGAGTTGGCAAAAGAACTTGAAAAAATTACAGTTGCAAATGAAAACGAATTTAAAAAAGCACGTGAAAGATTTTCAAAAAGTTTGGAAGCAAAACAAAAAAATGATAGTGAAAATTTAGAGAATTCAAATGAGAAAGACGTTAAAAAATTGCAAGAAATGGCGAATAAAAAAGCGAAAATAAATGCTGAAATTTTGCAATCGCAAAAAGATATTATAAACGCTGGCGACGGTGCTATAATTAAATTAAAAATAAGTGAGGTTGGCGAAGATGGAATTATAAGATATACTGATAAAATATTAAAAGGTAAGGAAGCAATTCAAGAGTTAATAAATAAAAACAATGAATTTAATGAAGGTTTAAAAAATGATTCTGACAGACAAAAATTTATAATTATAGAAACTGACTTATATAAAAAACAAATTGAGGCGGTTCAAAGTTTGAATAAATTCAAAGAAGAAAAAATAAAACTTGAATTATTAATTTTAGAAAATGATAAAAATCAAACTGCAATTTCTGAAAAAAAATAGAACAGCAAAAAATAAACCAAGCAAAAGAATTTATAACATTTATTGAGGGAACTAAAAAATTTATTGAAGGTAAAAAAGCAATAGAGTTAGAATTATCGAAAGGGTGAAAATGACCCTAACGCAAGTTTTTTAAAATTAGAAACTTTAAGAAAAAATGTAATTTTAGGCTTACAATTTGATGACCCTAAAGCAAATGAAATTTTAAAATTAATAACAGAAAAGCAGTCAAAAGATAAAATTAAGCTATTGATAGAACTAGACAAATTAGCGTTTGAAGACGAAATAAAAAAAATTGAAAATGAAAACCCTATTATAAAATTAGGGGTTGATTTTTCTGAAATTTTTTCAGATGAAATTTTAAAAGTTGGTGAAAAATTACGCGAAAATGAAAATAAAAATGTAGAAATTGATAAGGCTAAAAAAATAGATTCTATAAAAAAACAAAAAGAAGAGTTAACATCACTTTACAAAAGTGGGGAAATATCTGCTCAAAAATATCATGATAAAGTTTTAGAAAATTCAAAAAATTTAAAAGATGCAATTTCTGAAAGTACTAAAAAAAGTGGGTCTCAAGTCGGTGATTTATTTTCACAAAGTTTAAGTAATACATTTAAAATTTTAGGAACTAAATTTAATGACGAAGCCACGAAAGGGAATGAACTTTATAAGAAAAATCAAGAAATAATTTTAGGAAGTTTAGTAAAACAAAAGGAACTCGAAAAAGAAGGCAAACAAAATACAAAGGAATATATAGAGCAAAAAAATATTCAAAAAAAATTAGAAGTAGATAATAATTTAATTATTGAAGACAGTTTAAAAAAGGTAGGTACTGCGGTCGCATTAAATTTTGCGAGTATGTTGACTAGCGGTGCTAATTTTATTGAGGCGAGTGGGGAAGCTTTTTTTAAAGGTTTGGAGGCAATGATACCTACATTTGTCGCTTATATTTTTGGCAGTAGTTTTCTCGCAGGTCCTTTGGGTTGGTTGGCGTCGGCAGGCACTACGGCGGTCTTATATGGACTTTTAGAAAGTGCAAGAGGAGCAATTCATCACCATAGCGAAGGGGTCGTAGGACTTACCAACTCTAGCAACAAAGGCAAAGCAAATAATAGAGATACTATCCCGGCGATGCTCGAAATTGGCGAGTCTGTTATAACTGCTAAGGGTACTTTTGCTAATGGAAATAAAGATTTGTTCAATTGGATTAACACAACTGGTGGGAGTGCAATTGATTATTTTAAAAATGATAAAAATTTATTAATTGATAATAAAAATTATACAAATTTAGTTAATCATAATAATATTTCAGATTTAGAAAAAATGTTTGAAAAACAAAACGCAATTATAAAAAATTTGCATAAAACTTCAAATGAACATCAAATTTTATTAACCAAAATAAATGATAAAATGACTGCAAATAATGTTAAAATTTTAGCACCCGATGGGTCAAAGATAAATGATATTTTTAAAATGGATAAAAAACGAAATTTAAGTTTATAATAAAATGAGTTGTATAAATTATATAGAGTTGGAATTCGCTACAAATAGCATATTTACTTTACCTTCGCCAACTTTAAAAAAAAAAATATACGTTGCAGGGGTTACGCCTTCAATGGTTGCAGAAGGCGAAAATTTGAAATACGTTGGAGGTTATTTTCGTAAAAATAATAATTTTAGATTAAGTCTTGATGTCAAAACTTTAGGGTTTGCAAATATCGATAAGGACAGCGATTGTTGTGATATGTGCCAAGACTATGGAGATTATTTAGAGTTATCAAATTTAATAAAAAATTATAAATATATGCGAATTTTGTCGGCAGTTTTGCCGCGACAAAATGCAACACCTTCGCAAGCTATTCGAACAAGTTCGGCAAACCCATTTATTAAAATTCCTATGCCTGTCGTGATTGAAGGGGGAGGGTTGCCTAAATTATCAAACAACTGGGCGGTAGGAATAGAAGACTTGAACTTTACTTTAATAGAATTAACACCAACTGCTGACGGCATATAAAATGGCACTTTCAGAAGAAAAAACATATTTTATTCAATGGGTAGATTTACATCCTAATTCTAAAAAATTATGGAGATTGGAAATTTTTTTTAGAGTAGATTCGCTATCAACTTCTCGCGATTGTACGGCAGTTGAATTGCCGAAGGGTTTTATTTTAAATTGTGAACTTGAAGGCGGTTATGACAAGCGTCCAATAGGCATGACAAAAGCAAATGCAATGAGTTTAGAACTAGATATAAAGCTACTAAACAATTCATCACCCGAAGGTAACTCGCATTGGGTTGAATTAAAAAGACGGATTCAAAAAGGTCAAAATATTACATCTCACCCATTTGGTTTAGCACCTTGTTACACTTTATTCTCAACAACAAATCTAAGCGGTGCAGATGGTTGGAAGGTTGAATTTCAAGGAGTTCAAAGGGGACGACCTAGTAGCGAATTTACTATAACGAATGCAGGGGAGTTAAATGCTAATTATAGTTTTAAAATTGACGTAATTTGCATTTTTAAATTTTGTGCTGAACAAATTTTAAACACTTTAATTAGTAGCGGTTTTACTCTTGAAAATTTTCCAAACTATATAAAAAGATATGATGTTGTTTTTGATTATTTTTTAAATGAAATCGGGGCACAATTCAACGGTAAAGATGAAGTTTATTCAGTTGCAAAATTAAGCAATGCAACTGATAGCGACAATTACTATCAAATTAATGAGCTTTCAAATCTTGCTTTTTTTATACATTTTTTAAGATTAGAAATTGAAGGGATTTACAGGCTTTACACTTCGGACAAAGGAGGGTTAATTGAAGGCTGTGTAATTGGTAGTACCTTACAATTTGAGAGCCTTACAAGTGATTTAAATGGTATCCCGTACACTTACAATCCAATATCACATCCGTTATTAATTGGTACAACTTTTAAAACCGCTACGCCTTTTGATTATTTTAAATTTTACGAGCAAAACCCTAATGTAACTTCAACAAATAGTGTATCATATCAAATTCTAAAAGACAATTTTGCCAGTATAGATTTACTTTATTTTATATCAAGGAGTGGCGTTATTGATGGCGGCGTTATGAAAACAAATAAAGGAATTTTAAACATTGAATATGATGACAATGGTACTTCAATTTCACGCGACGGCTTGAATAATGCTTATGATATGCTTTCAACTTTTAGCGAAAGTTGTGCAACTACTAAAGTGAAATATCGAACTTCAAAAGATTTAAGTTTAGTTTTTTTGCCAATTTATGCAAGCGAATTAACTCCAATAAAATCAATTGATATTACTCAAATTATGCAAAATAATTTGAGTATAAAAATTAACGGAAGTTCTATTTCCGACGCTAAAATTTTAATAAATGGGGGAAATGGTAGTGATATTGTTGAACATCATTTTAAAAGACATGGGGGTGAACTTGAAGAGGATTCTAGTAGCCGTTTAACATTCCACAATATGCCTGACAGTCCAGACGATGAAAGTCAAATGAAGCAAAGTTATACTATTCATTTCCCTTCTATCGTAGTAACAGAGGGGTTTTATGGCAATATAGATGACGATGGACGCGATGAATCTACTGAATATATTGATGAAACGCACTTTAAAAAAGATGTATTAACTGGCTGTATTAAATTATTTTGGTTTGTATTTTGGGATATTTATCATGGTACAAATTTTATCGGTTTAACAAACAATTCGTTAAATCTATGGAAGTTATACTATAAGAGAGCTCTCCCTCATATATCTTGGGGTCAGTATAATTGTGACGATGGAACTTTGGGAGAGGTAAGTGTTCCTTACGCGGTTGAAAATAGGTCTTGTATGATTAGACCTCACTCACAATTTAAATTTTACACACCGAACTATTACGGTGCGGATGTCAATGGTTTTGCAGATTTCCCAAGTGTTAACGATTCAAAAATTTATACATATGATATTGTTTCTCCCCCACTTGATGCAGACCCTAGTGTGAAAGTTTGGCGTGATTTAGAGTTTGGACAGATTTTATTTGAACAGCGTCAAATGTGTTCTCCTAGTCAATTGGCTAAAATAATCCACAACCAATTCAATAACACTACTGAATTTAATTTTGAGTTATCCTCACAAAATATTAGCCTAAACGATATTGGGGAAATTTTTAATTTTACGAATGGAGGCAGTCCGTTAACTTTAGCAAATTTAATAAATGACGATTATTTGGGTGATATAAATTTATCTAAATTAAGGCTAATCAAAGTTAAAATTAATGCAAATACAGGTAATGCGACTGGGGTTTTTCAAACTTTTAAATAAAAAAAATGAGTGCAACAAATAAAGAATTTAGGATTGGGCGGATTAATCAAGATAGATTGTGGGCTGAAAAAAAAACAAGTGCAAAGAATGCAATTTTACGAAATAATAATAATTTAGCAAACACCGCAAACCTTGACACTCCAACGGCTAGAGCGATTTTTTCAGATACTAATATTAATAATTTAGTAATTGATAGCTCAATGAATTATGTGGGTAATTATCCATTTTTTTTGACTACAGATTTAAAAAATAATTTAAATATTTTGCCAACTCCTGATGATGGAGAATTTATTTTATTTGATAAGGATTTTTTCAGAACGAAATATTTAGCTGAAGGGAGTTTAAAATTAAAACCTACAAGTAGCGGTACAAATGGAATTGCAGGGTTTAAAATTGCAAAAGAAGGCTATTACAATATCAATTCAATATTTGAAATTGAGGCAAGTTATATGAGTGAAGTTGTTGATTGGGCGGACAAGTGTAACACCTCCGAAGTTTGTTACAATACCGCCCCTGATTTTTGCTGCGAGGTAGGTCCGACCTTATGTTTTAGGTACAAATGTACCGATAATCCAACACTTTTAAAACATTGGGAAGGTGATGTTTATTTTTGTAATACGCTATATTGGGTCGCGTTAAATGGTGATATTTTAGAGGCTAACAACTACACCGTTACACTCCCCGAAAGTTTAGCAGGTTATATTGAAAGTAAGCAAAATATTTTGATTACACCCCCTCCAATCCGTGACGGTGAGGGCGTTCCTGACAGCTTAATAATTGGCGGAGGGCGTTTGTCAAAGAGTGGCACTGGAGGATCTAGGCATAGATATGATTTATACTCATATTATTGCAACTCTGCTTATTGCAGCGAATGCTGCTGCTATCCAAACCCTTGTGGGTTATGGTTTGGAAGTGGTTTTGGCGGTGTTACAAGTGGGGCTGCTATTCAAAATGATAACTGTTGCACTAAATATTTAAGAGCTTATTTCAATGAAATTTTAAACGTCAATAATTGTTATTCAAACAATGGGAGCGATATTTGCACAAGTTTTTACAAAGAAAAAAAACAAGATAAGCCAAGTTTGGCTTTAAAAAAAAATGATGTTATTTTAGTGTTTGCGGATGTCAATTATGAGACTGGAAGCGGTCTAAAATTTACAACTTTAGGAGTTCCGACGCCGATAAATGTTACTACAAATCAGACATACATTGGTGGGAGTTTTTCAATTCATAAAACAAAAACAACTTATTAAATGAAAATAAAAAATATAGATGATTTTAATATTTATAAATCTTTTAAAGTTGGTGAAAGATTAGAGATTTGTAGAGGGTGCGAATTTAATTCTAAAATATATTATGGTGAAAATATAGGAAATATAAATTTTAAAAAAAATTATAAAGCAGGCGAAAATTTAAACCCATTAGAACACTGTATAGATTGTAATTGTGTTATTATTTATGAGGATGAAGGCAAAGTATATGATGTAACCGAAAAATGTCCACGAGGCAAGTGGGGAGCGATGCTAGAAGAATATGAACTTGAGGAGTTGAATGCTTTTTTTAATTCTAATAATAAAAAAAATTGTAATAGTTGCAAAAAATAAATAAAAATAAATAAATATATATATATATATAGTATCTTTGTTTTTAGTTTTTTGTTGAGCCTGCAAAATTAGGGGAGTTTTGCAGGTTTTTTTATTGCCAAAATGAATTTAATAATTATTTAAAAAAAACTTTAAATTATTTTCATCAATAAACCGCATTTTTATTAAAATTTTAAACATTACAAAACTATTTTCATTTTTTTAAAAAAAAACTTGCATTGTATTAAAATAGTAGTTATATTTGTACAATAAAAAAAACGAGTTACAAAACAAACAAAAAACAAAGGTAAAAAAAAATGACAAAGACAAAAGAAGTTTATTTGACAATCGAACAATTTAATAAAGACCTTGAAGACTGTTTAACTATTGTTAGAGAGCCTTCTAAAAGAAGACCATATTATATCTGCCTGTACACTTCGCCATTTGCACTTTACAAATCAATAATTCATATTTACATTAAAAAATAAATTAATAAACAAAACAAAAAACAAAAATGAATACAATCTATATTGAAAGCCTAAATATTGAAAATAGGATCAAACATATAAGAAATTTAATCTATGATTTGGAAAATGCAGATGATATAATAAAAATTGTCAATTATATTGGAGAATATACAGATGGTGAATTTTCTTCAAATTCAAAAAAAGAAATTATTGAATTTTATTTTAAAAGTGTGAAATCTTTACAAAGCAAATTAGGAGATTTTGAAGAAATTTTTGAAGCGATCAAAAAGGGGTTAATTTCTTGATTAATTAATAACAATTAAATTTTAAATAAAAAAAAATGTACTATATAAAAAAAATAAAACTTGAAGAAGAACAAATAAAAAACAACATTGAAATTGAAAATAATTATAATAAATTGATTTCAGATAACAAAAAAATAGATCTCTTTTATAAAATTTTGATTATA
>JADJVV010000050.1 GCA_016710435.1 Hyphomicrobiales bacterium
TCCCAGTCGAACGCCCCGTAATCCTTCCAGCGGTTTTTATCCAAACCTCCAAATCCGTCGCCTTTCCCCTCCATCAATTTCCCATAGTTAATCCCATAAGGCGGGTCCGTCACCACAGCATCCACCTTGCCAAGCGTCGGCAGAATGTCCCGGCAGTCGCCTAAAAACAGCGTACAATCCCCGATGATTTCCTTGCGGCGGTATGGGAGCGCGTCGGTCAAACCAGTACCTCCACAATGACAGCACCGCCCTTGACGGACTCGCGCTCCATGTCCATCACCCCGGCCGATCCGACGCGCGAGCATTCCCAGTGGCGGCGGAATTCCTTGCCCACGCCATATTGCTCGCTGTCGATCACGCTGCGCTTGAGCAGCAGCTCGAGCACGTCGCCATCGAGCAGGCGGCGCGTGCTGGCCCGTTCGCTGCGCCCATTCCTGTCCGTGACTTCGGTGACCGTCTCGACAATCGCATCATCCCCGGCAAGGGCGGCATGGGCCAGCCGCTCGGGCGTTGCACCGATGCGTTCAGCCGCCACTCCAACGGCCTGTTCGGCGGAACGGGAAGCAGTTTTACGTCCGGGAAGATGATGGGAATGTTTCGGGACCATGAGCACCCCTTTAAATCCTTGTCTCAGTTCAGTGTTTTTGAAGTCCGGGAAGAACGGGAATGAAATGTTGTGTTACTCTCGCATGCATGTGCGCGCGCGCATGTGCGCGCTACGCGGCCAGTAACCCGAAACCTTCCCGTTCTTCCCAAACCTTCCCGAAGCCTTTGTGATCAAAGACTTGCGCAAGGTGGTCTCCTTCCCTGTTCAGGGAAGATGGGAAGCAGATGCTATCTCTTGGGCTCGCTCTCATCCTTGATCTCCATGCCTTCGAATTCGGATTTTTCGCGCGTGAGCGCCAGGCCCACGTAGATGATGGTGTCGGATTTGCGCCGGGTGATGCCGTGCTCCTGCAGGCCGCGGCTGAAACCCTTGACGCTCCACACGGGCTCGCCCTCGGCCTTGGCCCAGGCGGCATAGAGGGCGTAGAGCGGCTTTGCCTCCACCTTGGCCTTGGCGTCGGTCTGGTCGCAGCATTCGCGCAGGAAGCGCCCGATGGGATCGGACTGTTCGCGGTACTCCTGGGTGGCGTCCAGCACCTCGTCGGGTGGCGTGAGGCCCTTGTCGAGATAGTCGCAGAGCCCGTCCAGCAGCCGGTTGAGAATGCCGGAGCCCTCGCCCTTCAGTTTGGCGGGCAGCGTGGTGTCGCGCTCCTCCTCGGGGATCATCACGCTCCACGGCACGATCAGCAGGCGGGCCCACAGGCCTTCATCGGTGCCATCCACGCGCGGCTTGTAGTTGCCCTGCATGGTGAGCTTGAAGCACGGCCGGAACTCGAAGAAGTCGCGGTTCAGATGGCGCGCCCGCATCGGCTCGCCACCCGTCACCAGCTTGATAAGCCCTTCCGCCAGCTTGGAGCCGCGCTCCGGTTCAGAGGTGCGGAGCGCGCGCACGGCAGGCAGAGAAGCAATATCGGGAGAGGCCTCGCCGCCACGGCGGGAGCGGCCCTGGTCGAGGAAACTCTCGATCGGGATGGTCTGGGCATATTCGCCCATCACATGGGCCCAGGCATCGACGAGCGTTGATTTGCCGTTGCGCCCCGTGCCGTACCAGAAGGAGAGCTTGGCCACCGGCAGCGCGGTGAGCGACAGGCCACCCCAGGCATGGAGATGGCGCTGCATGCGGCCGTCGGGCTGCACCCGGGCGAGGAAGCCGTCATAGACGGGGCACGCGGCAGCCGGGTCAAACACCACGTTGGCAAGTTTGGTGTGCATATCCTCGCGCCGGTGCGGATGGAGCGACACGTAGCCGGCTTCGGCACCCTTCACCACCATCAGCGTGCCGTTGGCCACGTTGATGGCGCAGGGGTCGCGGTCGAACTGGTCGGCCGAGGCGGTGACATAGATCTTCGCGAGCGTGGCGATGCAGGCCACGTGGGAATTGCTCTGGCTCGCCACATACCAGCCCATGACCCGGTCCGAGGCCCACACCTCGCGGCCGTTGGCCTTGGTTTCCAGCAGCACGTCGTGCGGCGAGGCCTCGAGGGCGGCAGCCTCGCGGCGGATCGATTCCACCATGTCGTGGATGGCGCGGCCGAGGATGGCGTCTGCTTCCTGCGCATTCCAGCGGCGGCCATCCCAGGCGAGCCAGCCCCATTCCGGTACAAAGAGGAAATCCTTGCCCGAGCGGGCGATGAAGCGCCGCACATTGCCAAGGTCGGTGCACTGGAAACGCGACAGTTGCAGATCAAGGTCGGCATGGCTCACGCCGTCCTTGCCGAAGCGGGCCCGCTTCTCGTGCCGCCCCTCACCCCCTGGCTTGGCCTTGGAGGCGCGTTCCCGCCGGGAGCGGCCCTTCCCGGCCTTCTCGTTCAGGGGTGCGGGATCGGCAGCTGTGGCGGCACCAGACACAGCATCGTCTGCCGCGCCGCCGGCAGGCAGCGCCTCGTCGATCGCCTTCACCACACGCAGGTGCGGCTTCTGGTGCTGCTCGTCGCTCATGCGTCCTGCTGTGCTTCCGCCGGCTTGAGGACGATGTTCCAGTAATAGATGCGGTTCGATTTCACCTTGTCGAAACCGAGCTTTGACAGCGCCTTGCCGAAGGCGCTCTCACCCAGCGGCACTGTCGCATTCTCCCCGCACCAGTCACGATAGGCGCCATAGATGACGCCCGCCGCCGTGACCACACCGGGCCGCTTCATCAGCCGCGCCTCGGCGAAACGGGCCACGGCCATGTCTGTCGTCAGGGGAGCCGCTGCGTGCGTTTCCATTTCCGGCACCCAGTCCAGCCCGAGCGCCAGCCACAGGGCCCGCGCCGCGGGCGGACCATGGATGCGCAGGATGATCGTGTACAAACCGGACTCGGAGACGATGTAACGGTTCGGATTACCCCGGATTGAATCCGGGGTATTCAGCCCTTCGTGCAGGTGCTTTTCGTCATCATCCAGCTTTTCAACGGCCTCGGAGGCATCGCGAAGGTGCAGAATGCGGCAAATGTCGGCCGCCACGAACCATGGGTCCTCGCCACGCATGACAACGCGCACGAGCTGGTCATCGAAAGCGAAATTCCGGATAGCGTGTTCCATCAGCAAAAACTCCCTGCTTCGGCGTCATGGCCATCTTCGGCCGGATCGTCGTCTTCATGATCTGTGAGATCGGCACCCCACACCGCCAGCGCATCGGCAAGGGCGGGGGTAATTGTGCCGTCGAGGCGGACCTTGCCGCCCTCTCCGTCGGCATGGAGAAGCGGCAGCAACTGCTCCAGCAGCTGTGCGGCTTCAACGAAGACGTGCGGATTTGCAAAAAGCAGGTGTGCGCGGTCAGACGCGCGCGCGTCGGTGCGTGGCATGAGTGCCCTCCAGTGTGGCGTGTCACCGGACGGAGGGGATTTGAGGCCCCATGAGCGGCGGGAGCTCAAACCTGCACTGGTCAGGCCGGGGCCTTGCGGCTTGCCGACTCCAGCCAACTCTCCGGCTTGCGCCGAAGGGGAATGCGGAATGGAAAAACCGCTGCGCAATGAGGGCGCGAGCGGCGTTTCGCCAGTTGGGAGATTTGAGGCTCCACTGGCGAATGTGCGCGAACCCGCGCGAAATTGCAAGAGCGGTGTAAAGGTCTCGGTCATGCCGCGCCCTCCGCCATCATCAGGTCGCCGAAATCAACGCCCTCGCCCGGCGAGGCGATGACGACGCTGCGGCCGGGCCGTGCCGCCTGCCAGCGGGCAGCGCCACGTTGCAGGGTGCAGAGCGTGGTGAAGGGATCGCTGTCACCATCCTGCAGCAGCGTGGCATGGCTGATGCCGTCGGGCGGCAACAGCACGGGATCGCCGTCGTCCTCTTCCGCCGGCACGGGGCCCGGCACGAAGACGCGGCGGATGCGGCCCCGCGTGTCGGTGCGGCGCAAGCTCGGGTGCGGCACGGTGCCGGCGGCACGGCCGCCGATGTTGCCGAGGTTCACGGCCGCCCAGAACAGCGTGGCCGAAAGGTCGCGCCGTTCGATCAGCAGCGCCTCGCGCACGGCGAGCGTGGTTTCAATGCCTTCGCCGCAGATCAGATGTGTGGCCGTGGCGGGGTCGCCGCCCAGGTGGATGTGCCCGCCCTTCTGCGAGCCCCGCACTTTCTTGGCGACGAGGATCTCGCCCGTCACCGGATCGACGATCTCGGCCTTGCCCTTGCGGGTGGAGAGATCGAGCCAGGTGCAGTGGCAGCCGCTGAAGCCGTGCGCGCCGTCATCGATGCGGGCCAGCAGCGCCGGGGCCTTGCTGATGACACGCCAGCCGCCATCCACATGGTGCCAGTAGTTGAGGCCGGGATGAAAGCGCAGACGGGCTCCCGGAGGTGCGGAGACGCCACGTCCCCGCAGGTACTTTTCAGCCGTGGTGCCGCTGAGCGGGACACCCTCGGCCCAGATCGAGCGGGCCCGGTCCATCTCGCGCTCGCGGTAGGCATTGGCCTCGCGGGCGCGGCGGTCGGCTTCCGCCTCGGCATCGCGCTTGCGCTGTTCCATGAGGTGTGGATCGGCCCGCCGCACGTCATCGCCGGGGGCACGGCGCGGCATGGCCTCGCCGGTGATCTCCTCGCAGGCGCCGAGGAAACTGGCCCCCGTGATGTGCTGCACCAGGGCGATGACGTCGCCACCCGTGCGGGCCGTGCCCCGGCAGAAGAACATGCCCTTGCCGGTGTCGATCGAGAAACGGTCCTTGCCGCCACAGGCGGGGCATGGCCCCACGCCCCGGCGGCCGCGGCGTTTCACGGCATGGTTGCCGGAAATCCGGTCCAGCACCTGCCACAGGTCGGCGCGGCGGGCGCGCTCGATCCAGGCCTCGGTGTCGGGATCGCGGGCGCGCATCACAGCAGGCTCCCCTGTGGAGCGGTGTGTGTGGCGGCGCGCGAAGGGGCGGCCGCAGGCGGTGGGGGAACATCCGCCGCCTGCGGCCCGGCCTGCCCGCCCCCTGCTGAAGCAGCGGCAGGCCGATCCGTGAAACCGATGCGGGCGCGGTGGGCCCGGCAGGCCCATTGTGTCGCGCCCCGGAAAGTGAAGCCGAAAACCGCAAGGGCGGTGCAGCCCGTGTGTGCGCAGCTGTGACCGGCGGTGATCATGCGACACCTGCGAACTTGTCTGTCTCGTTGCCCCAGCAATCCCATCCGGCACGCCGTGTGCGGGCGAACATTTCCAGCCGGGGCACGTCCCCCACCAGGCGGACGATCGACTCCGCCACTTCGTCAGGCTTGCGCGAGTGTTCACGCAGCGGCGCGAAAACGGCTTGCGGCTCACCCTTCGAGAGGCGCTCGTAACCCTCGCCCCGTGTCGCCAGCCACACCTGTTCGGTGCTGGCCCTTGTGTGGTAGCCGAGACCCTTGCGCACATCATCCTGCGCGTAAAAGAGGCGGTCCTGTCCGCCGGTGATCTTCACCCATACATACGCAACGGTCTTGTAAGTGAAGCCCCAGGCATCGATCAGCGTGAAAGCTTCGCGCAGCATGGGCTGGTACCCCCACAGGAACAGGGCCGCATCGCGCTCCGCCCATGACGCCACCGGAAGAGCCGCCATCTCCGCGATCGTCATCGTCTCGTAGTGCTGCTCGGGCGCGCGCCCCTTGCCCTTGTCACTGAAGGTCTCGAAGCGCCACGCCGGATCAGCATAGATGACGGAGTAGCCTGTCACTTGCTCACCCCGCAGCGGGCCGCATGGGCGAGGCAGTAGGAGGCATTGCCGTGGCGGGTATCGCCGCAATAGGCCACGCCACCGTCCGGCATGTCGATCGGGAAGCGGCAGTGTTCCGCCGTCAGCCCTGCGAGGTCGACGCGCGCCTCCTGCCCCCGGTAGCCCGGCTGGAAGTAGCGGGCGGGGCCGCGTTCATAGGCATCCGGGGCATCCTGCACGCCCACGGCCCCCTGGCGCAGGCGTTCCTGCCGCACGGCCCGTGTGAGATCGTCGCGCCGGCGATCGGCGCTGCTCTTGCCTGCGGGCTTGGGGCGGAGCGCCACGCAGCTGCGCGGCCGTCCCCCGTCCTTGATGACCGACGGCAGGCCGAGGCGGATCGCCTTGTTCTTGATGGCGCTCACCGACCAGCCCGTGAGCTCGCTGATGGCATAGGGGCTGTGGCCCTGCCCCCACATCTCGCAAAGCCGCGTGACGGCGCCCGCCTCGCTCCAGATCTTCGATGGCCGTCCGGCACTGCGTCCGTCACCCATGATCAGTCCCGCTCCATTTCGAGGACAAAGCCCCGCTTGCGGTAGCCGTTCAGTTCGACCTTGCTGCCGGCATTCTTGAGGAGTGAGCGCAAACCTTCGATCGCCTTGTCCACCGACGATTTGCTCTTGCCCACCGTCTTCACCAGCACTGGGCCGGGCACGGCATCTTCGGCGGCTCCCAGGCAATCGAGAATGGCGCTCTGCAGCGGGGTCACCGTCAGGGTCACGTCATCCAGTTCATGCTCGATGGCATCGTCGTTGGCGGCCACCGTCTTCGTCTTGTCTTTCCGGCCCGCCGCTTTCGCCGGCGCGGGCAGCAGCTTCACATCGGGCTTGCGCGCCGGAGCAGGCGGCGCGTCCCCCGCCAAGAGGGCGCGGGCGGCCACGAGGGCGGCAAGCACCTGCTCCTGCCGTGCGATGAGATCATCGAGGGGGGCGAGGCGCGGGTCCTGGTGCCGTGTCATGCGCCACCTCCCAGCAGCACGGCGTTCATGGAGTCGATGAACGCGTGCAGGGTCTGGATCGCCTCCTCCGCCTCCTGCTTGAGGGTGCGGGCCTCGGGCTTGCTCATGCGGCCGTCGGCAAGGGCCTGGGCCATGCGGGCGGTCACGTCGCCGGTCTCGCGGATGATGCGGGCGAGATGCACGTGCGGGTCCTACTGGCTGCGGGTTCGGCATTCAGCACCAGGCGGCCGCCGGCCAGTTCCGCCAGCAGGCGGGTGATGCGGTGGCTGCCGGTGTCGGCCTCGAGGATCGCCACATGGTCGACGCGGGGCGCGCGTTCGGGATGGTTGATGCTGCCGGCTTCCGAGATCTTGGTCTGCGGCATGGCGGTGAGACCGGCGGCGCGGCTCTGGCCGCCCGCCTCGCTGACGAGATCGCGGAAGGCGGCCTTGATTTCGAAGATCGCAGGGTGGGTGTGTTTCATGGGCTATGTTCCATGGGATAAGCGGCCTCGCTTTAGACGGTGCGGCCCGCCCCGCCCTGTGCGAGGCTCGGGGCCTGCAACAGCGGGAACGGCAGCACATGGAAGGTGCGCAGCGGGAGAAAAAGGCCGGACCCGAAGGTCCGGCTCAGTCTAGGGAGGAAACGCCCAAAAGGGCTGAAAGCGGCGCGGACGCAATACTTTCGCGCGCCTTCCACGGATCGGCTGCCGTGGTGGCAGCGTCTCCCTTGCGGGAGGTCTGGCAGCGGACGCGCCATTCACGGGGCCTCCGCAGGCTCGGGATCGGCCTCGCCGGCCGGTGCCATGGGTGGCACGGCGGCGAAGTCGTCGATCGGAAATTCATAGGCAATGCCCGACAGCGCCAGCCACAGGCCCCTGTCGCTCTCGCCCCGCATGGCGACGGTGCGCGGCTGCGCAAGGCCCAGCCGCTCGGCCCGCCCGCCGATGCGGGGATAGACCTTCTGCCCCACGGTGAAGGGATGGCGGGTTTTCCAGTCGCTCATGCCGCCTCGCCTTCATTCGGGGTCTTGGCGGCAGGCCGGGCAATGCCCTCGGGCCACGGCAGGTCGGCTGGCCAGTTGTCGGAGAGCCACCGGACCGCTGATTCGAGACGGCCCACGGTGATGTCCTTGCCTTCGCAAAGCTGGCGATACTTCACACCGCTGGAAAACAGCAGAGCGCCGACATGTGAGGGGCTGTTGCCCTTCGCCTTGGCGTAGGTCTCAATGAGGACGATCAGATGTTCGCGCAAGTTCATGCCGTCCCCAATACGTTAAAAATAACGCGCAAACAACAAGATTTTTATCAACCTCCGCCGAAGGACGTGGTGCGTTATCTTTCTTCCATGTCAGAAAGCGCTATTTATCAACGGATTAAGTCTCGGCTCGACGCCCTTGGAATGTCCGAGCGGCAAGCATCCCTCAAAGTCGCAGGCAACCCACAATTCATCCGCAATATCCGAAAGGGAGCGTCGGCCTCGCCGCGCGGTGAAAACATCCTGAAGCTCGCGCGCGTCTTGCAGGTCTCGGAATCATGGCTCCTCGGCACCTCGGATGATCTTGGTGATCCGCCCAATGTCGCCGCGCCCTTCGGCGTCCGCTTCGGCGGCGTCGCCCAGGCGTCTTACAGCGGTATAGTCAGCCGCCATGGCGGCTTCCAAAAGACCAATAATCGCAGATTTGTCAACATTCATAGACAAAATATATACTCAGAAATGTCAATTGTCAACTGCTAATGCAGTTTTGTAAACCAATCATGCGGCGTAGCACGTCAGCGTTTAACGTGAAACGTTATTTTTAACCTACCCATGTTGACACGTTAAAAATAACGCACTATGGTCGCCTCATTCACGAGGTGACCCGATGCCCCTTTTTCTCCCCCTCACATCAGTTCCGCGGCGCGTTGCGGTTGTGGAAGCCTTGCAGGGCGGCGTGGCTGAAAAGCCCGTCCAGTTTGCGCAACGCATCGGCATCCATGCCAGCCTTCTTGCCCTGCTTCAGCGTCTCGTCACGCACGTAGGCAAGCCCGTCGAGGGCATCCTGTCCGCAGGTGAGGGCCATGAGGCTGACATAGCGCGCGAAGGCCGTGGCGAGGGCTTCCTCGAAGAGGGGTGGCGTTGGCTGCATTGGGATGGTTCCTCCTGGACGGCGCAGCCTGCCGCAACCGCCGGAGGTGCGCAATGAGCCGCCCCTGCCCCGCCACCCACCCCGCGCGGCTCATGCCGTCCGGTGAACTCCTCTTCATGGGCCGGGCCTGCAACCTGCGCCAGCGGCTGGATGCCCTGGCTGCCGTGGCAGCCGCCCGCGTGCCCAGCCAGCAGGTCCCCGGCCTCCAGGACGTGGATGCCGCCGCCCCCGGCTACACCCCCGGCCTGTCGAAGGCTGCCCGGCGGTGATGCGCATGAGGACCGCCGCTCCCCACCCCACCCTCGGCCTCTGGCCAGAGACGCTGCCCAGCCTGCCCCGGCTGGTGGAGGGCTTCGCCCACCAGGATGCGGTGTGGCTGGTGGAAGGGGCGCGCCGTACCCCGGGCCGCGTCATCGCCCTGCTCCGCCGCCGCCACTGCGTGGTGGTGGGCACATCCGACAACCGCATCGTCACCGTCAGCCCCGCCGTCCAGCCGGGCTGCCTGCTGCACCGCACCCCCAGCCACTGAACCGAAGAAGGACCGCCATGGAACGCCTTTCCCTGCATCTCGACCAACTCGTCATCAACCCCGACATCAACCCGCGCCACGCCAGTGATGCGGAGGTGGGAGACCTCGTTGCCCAGATCCGCGCCAACGGCTTCACCGACCCGTTGTGGGTGCGCCCGCTGTCGCAGGCCTGCGCCGACGCACAGGGCCTCGGCAACATCGGCATCACGGACCTCTACGAGGTGATCGACGGATCGCGCCGCTTGCGGGCCGTGCGCGAGGTGGCCGATGCACTGGGCATCACCACCATCCCCGTGGACGTGATGGAAGCCGACGACGCCCGCGCCCGCGAACTGGCCTTGGCCGCCAACGTCGCCCGCGCCCCGCTCACCCCCGCCGACGAGGCCCGCGCCTTCCATGCCCTCAAGATGGGCGGCATGACTGCTCTCCATGAAGGTATTGATGCTTACTGCCAGTCCCTCACGGGTCAGCCTGCGTGCCATCAGCATTTTTTTGGGGAAGTCGGCACACAAGATCGCGCCGATGTGGCATGGCCGCCACGGACCGCGTTGTTCTTCAACCAGGTGTCGAACAGCGGCATCTGGTTCACATACAAGTCGGGTCGCTTCTTCCCGTTGCGCTACTGGTACGCCATTGATCCGCGCGGCGCCGACGCAGAAGGCGACCACCAGCAGTTCATCTTCGATGTGCGTAAGCTGCCGAAGCAGTTCCGAACGCGCCTCACCGCCATCGGCACAGTGCCGTTGCACTGCCACGCCAAGGAAAGCGCCCACATCCGCAGGGCCATCCAACGCGCGCTCCTCGCAGATTTTGATTTTGCCTCTCACATCGCCGCTGAAAATCAGGCGGCGCGCGAAGAGGCTACCCGGGAACGCGCCCGCCGCGCCTCCCTCCCCGACGATCCGGAGGCACCCTTCTGATGACGCACATCCGCTTCGAGAACGGGCCCTGGCTCCGCACTGCCACAGGCCGCGACTTCTTCTTCGCCGATCCCTTCGCTATCGGCATCCTCGACATTGCCGCCAGCCTGGCCAAGATCAACCGTTTCAACGGCCACACCCGTGCGCCCTATTCGGTGGCGCAGCATTCGGTCTGGGTGGCGCGCCGCCTGCAGGAGGCAGGGCACGTCCCCGCCACGCAGCTGGCCGGCCTGCTGCATGATGCGCCAGAGGCGTACCTCGGCGACATGGCAACGCCGGTGCAGGCCCACATCTTCGGCCCTGACCGCGGCCGCAACATCCTGCCCTCCGCCTGGGAGAGCGCCCACGGCGATCTGGAGGCCGCTGTCCACGCCGCCCTCGGCCTCACCGTCACCCACGCCATGCGCGCCGCGGTGAAGCAGGCCGACCTGATGGCGCTTCGCACCGAATGGCGCGACCTCATGCCGGGGCCGGAGCCCACAGAGTTCAAGGACCTGCCCGCGCCCCACGGCGAGAAGGTGCTGCCCTTCGACAACTGGCTCACGGCGCAGGAGGTCTTCCTCGCCCGCTACAACATCATCATGAGGGACATGGCGCTCGGCGGTGCAAGCGGGGTGTCCGCATGATGCCGGTCACGCCTGCGGGCAGCGATCTCTTCTGGCTGGTCCTGTGCTGGTACTTCACCCTCACCGGCCGCTGCGAACCCATGGTGATCTCTGAGCCGGTGCCGCTGGCCCAGTGCGAACGCGCCCAGA
The DNA here is from genome assembly GCA_016710435.1 of Hyphomicrobiales bacterium. Taxonomy (NCBI): domain Bacteria; kingdom Pseudomonadati; phylum Pseudomonadota; class Alphaproteobacteria; order Hyphomicrobiales; species Hyphomicrobiales bacterium. The sequence goes on from JADJVV010000050.1 coordinate 11,009, forward strand.
TCAAGCTGCGCGCCCGCGCCCCCAAGTTCATCTCGGCCTATTGCCTGTGAGCGCCACCATGATGACATCTGCGCAGAACGCCCGTCCCCGTCTGATTGCCATCGACCAGGTCGTCGTGGCCCCGCTCGAGGAGCGTCATGAAATGCTCCTGCCGCTCATCGCGCGTCCGCTCGGTCATTGGGCGGCCCACGCACCCACGCGCGCCATGCGCCTCAAGGTCTGCGCCGTGCCGGATGCAGCGGGTGGCGACGTCTTCTGCCCGGCCACGCCCTGCGAGGCCTTCATCGCCGAAGCCTTGCGCCGCGCCGGCTGGCCCCATCCGATCTGGGCGGAGGTGGTGACATGAGCATCCCCCTCGCCGTTCCGGTGATGATGGTCTGCCTCACGGTGACGACACCCTCCGTCGATGATGGTGCTTACAGCACGGTCGCCAAGATGGAGATCGTCGCCTGCACGCCGTGCAACAGCGGCGTGAAGCCCTGCGCCCTTCCGCCGGACTTCGAAGCCCTGGCCCGCGAACTCAACGCCTCGCGCGAAGCCGAGGGCAAGAAGAAGCTGAAGGTGAGACGATGATCGACCAGGTGAGTGATCCCAATGCCGAGCGCATCCGCGCGGCTGCGATGGAGGAGGCGGCGAGGGGGCACGACGCGCTAGCGGACGCACTTGTTGAGTATAGAGGGGGATTCACCGCGCATTCGCCAATGTGGAAAGAGGCGGACCTTCTCGCGTCATCGCATTTGCAATCCGCCGCCGCCATCCGCGCCCTCGCCCCCACGCCTGCGGGCATGGTGTGCGTGCCGATGGACTCCATCCCGCAAATCGTGGCAGACGCCATGCAGGGCGAATGGAACGAAATCTGTTCCGACACAGCCTGCTACCCGCTGGATATTAAAACCGTTGGAAAAGGGGGCATCTTGCGTTTCGCACCCGGTCATTGGGCGAGGGCCGTTGGTGAAAACGTGCGCCGCGCCATGCTTGCCGCCGCACCCAGCGTGAAGGAGTGAGGGGCATGGACAAGCCTATCCTGTTTTCCGCGCCGATGGTCCGGGCCATCCTCGACGGACGCAAGACCGTGACGCGGCGGGGGTTGAGCAAAAGCAACACGTTCTTCAATGGTATGACATGGCCCAAGTATGTCCGCATCGGAGACTGCAACTGGCAATCAGCATGGGTTGATGCTGGCCCATCGCCAGCAGGAAATCCAGGGCCATATCTTCATGTCGAATGGCCTTACGGAAAACTGTGTGATGGCGGCACAGACGAAAAACTCTGGGCGCGGGTTTATCCTCGCAAACAGCCGGGCGATCTTCTCTGGGTGAGAGAGGCGTGGAGCCCGATTGGCGAACTATCTGAATGCACAGGCCCTGCTGACATTCACTATAGAGCCACATCTACGGAGGCAGAGGCGGCGCTATGCGAATGGAAGCCCTCAATCCACATGCCCCGGTGGGCGTGCCGCCTGCGCCTGCGCGTGACCGCCGTGAAGGTGGAGCGGTTGCAGGACATTTCCGAGGAAGATGCCATTGCGGAGGGCATCATCGCAATGAGGAGTAGGGCTGGGTCAGTACCGATTACGGTCTATGGTTATGATGCAAACGCGCAAAACCACTCACCATCTGCCAGAGACGCATTTTCTTTCCTCTGGACCTCCATCAACGGCCCCGGTTCATGGGACGTAAACCCTTGGGTTGCCTCCTACTCGTTCGAGCGCGTGACATGACCAACACCCAGGCCTTATCCCCCGCTGCGGCGGCCTTCATCGTGGCTCTTGCCAGGCGGGCCGCGCGGGTGGATCATGCGCGCGAACAGGCGGCCGCCGCAGAAGCCGCCGCGCACCCGGGGAAACAGGACGCCGCATGAGCACACGCGCCGCCATCTATGCCCGCTACTCGACGGACAACCAGTCCGGTCATCGCAGCGAGCTGGGCAGCGTGACGGCCGATCTCGGCCGTGCCGTGCAGGCGGTGATCGCGGGCATCATGGCGCCCGTCACGGCGGCCCCTCACATCGCCAGGCTCGAATTGCGCAAGGCGCAGCTGGAGACGCTGCTGGCGCAGGCCGGAACGGCCGTGGCGCCGGTCGCGCTGCACACGTCGACGGCGAAGAGATTTGCAGCCGACATGGCCGCCCTCGGGCAGGCCATCACGGAAGCGCAGGCCGAGGGTGACGCCACCCTCACTGCTGCGCTGCGCAAGATGGTGACGACTGTCACCGTCCACAGGAATTATGAACTGGAGATCACCGGCAATCTCGCCCCTCTCACAAGGGGGGAAGAAATGGTAGCGGGAGACCGTTTAGAACGGAACCCCCAAACGCCGCCAGACTCCATCCCGTTCATAATCAAGGCGGCCGCCTGACGGCGACCGTCACCATAGCAACAGGAAAGGACTTGACCATGAAATATCTCGCTTGCTTCGCCACTCTCGCCCTTCTGGCCACGGGTGCCCAGGCCGCCCCGGACGCCTGCAACCCGGCGACCGGCAATTGGGTGAACGCCGCGCCCACCACCTGCCCCACCTCGGACGCGGGCGGCGATATGTGGGATGCCCACCATCCTGACAAAGAGGCCGTGAGCGAAACGGAGACCGCCACCGCCTCCTGATCCAGCCACCAGGCACAAAAAAAGCCCCGCTCCGGGATGACCGGGCGGGGCAAGTTTTTTCAACAGGTTAATGTGAGAACGCGGCCAAGAACAGAGAACCTGCCCGGCCTATCAATGGCTGGTCAAGTCACCTCACCAAGATCAATCACCGCTGGTCGGCAGCGGCCACCGTTACCGGATCACCCGGAAACTTTGCGAGGCTTGCCCTTCTTGCAGACGGCCTCCCGGAGGTTTCCGTCATCGTCCACGATGGCTGCCAGCATCGGGATATGCGCCTCGTACTTTTCAAGCTCGGCCAGCGCCTGCGCCAATTCGGCGTCCGAGTAGCGCCGGCACTCGACCTTGGTGAATTGCGGCCCCGCCTTGACCTTCGGGCCACCAGGGCCACAGCCTGCAAGGGCGATAGCCACCGCAAACAAGCTAAGACTTGAAAAACATCCCATCCTGCATCCTCCGCTTTGTCTTGGCCCGGTCGCGTGGTTCGAGAACGATCACGTTCGCCTCGGCCTCCGCCTGCCGGGCGGCGTCCGTATCGGACTGTTTCTGCTGGGCAGCCCCCAGATCGCGTTGCGCGGTCGCGGCCCGCCAATCCTTGAGGGCCTCCGCCAGGACGTTCAGCAACGACCCGGCGAAAGCCTCGAGGATCAACCTCAAGAAGCCCACTAGATTGCGCCTTCCTTGGCCACAGGGATCCGGGCGATCAGCTTGTCCTTGATGCCCTGTTCACCGCCGACCCAATTCAAGAGCCAGCCCGGCGCATATTTCACAGCATACTCGAGCGCCTGCTCCAGAACCTTGTTTGCCACAGGCACGGACATGGCCTCCCCCTTCACCGCACCGGCAGTGCGATTGATGCCGAACTCCACGGCGTTGCGGAGCAACTGCTCGACCTGCAGAGTCTGCGCCAGGGCGACGAGCCGGGCCGGAAGGTGGCGGAGGCCCCATGCGATCGCCATGCCCAGCACGGTGATGATGGCGGAGGCGCCCTCATAGAACCAGTCGCCCCACGGGATATTCACCACGCCGTCGATCGGCGCGTCGGTCAAGCTCTGGGCCAGAGCCATTCCGGCGTTCGGCACCATTGCCACAGCAGCGGTCGCGGCGAGCGCGAGCATCGCGCCGCCAAGGATCATCTTCTTCATAGGTCACCTGTCTGGATTGAACGCCGGGGGAGGCCCGCCCCGGCTCGGGATCTTCAGAACGGCCAGGGCGGCAATTCAACCGTCTGGCCTGCAAGCTCGTGCGTGCAATCATCGAGGAACTGGATCCGGCCATCGGTCACGAAGCTGTGGCAGACGGCGCAATTGAAGCTGGGCTTCTTGCCGGTTCGCTCCTCATAATTGCAGTAGCAGTGGCCGCGCTCTGCTGCGGCACCGCCCGCGTAGTGCCCGCTCTTCAGCAGGATGCTCGGGGTGAAGGTCGGGGCCTCGAGATTGCCGTTCCAGCCCCAGCCAGCCGGTGAGGTGGTGACGCTGTGGATCGACTTGCATCCGGGGCACCAGAAATTGACGCCTTCACTCTCCGGTCCCTTCCACTTGCGAGCGCGACCACTCATGGGCCGGCACTCACGTTGCGCTCGTAGTCAGCGAGCATGCCCCAATCGAAAAACACCCATCGGCCCGCGCCACAGCGATCGCATGTCTCGTAGACGTGAATCGCGTCCTCGAACCGGTCGGACATGAACTCTTCGGCGTCAGCCATCTGCGCCGTCTCGCGCCACTCGTGGCCACGCCACCAGCAGACCAGCCTGCGCCACCATTGCATCAGATTGCTCCCAGCAGGTCGGCGGCCACGTTGAAACTCGGGCACGCCTTGCCCCGGTCATATTCGTTATGGCCACGGGTTCGGCGGGATATCTTGAACTTGGATTTCAGGGCACCTATCAGCCACTGCGCCGCCGCCATCTGGGCTGCGGTGCGCGTGTCCTTCGCCTTGCGGCCGTCCTTGGCAAGGCCGCCCACATAGGCCACGCCGACAGTGCCGTTGTTGTGCCCGGCAACATGCGCGCCGATCATGCCGATGGGCCTGCCGACGACAATGGTGCCGTCGAGCAGGAGCAGAAAATGATATCCGATCATCGACCAACCACGCTGCTTGTGCCATGCGTTGACGTCCGCCCTGTCGAACCATTTCCCTTCGGGCGTTGCCGTGCAGTGAAAAATCACCTCGTTGATGGTGCGCGCCGTATCGGCAAGCGCGATCTGGCCTTTCCAGCGCGCCGCTCCGCTGACGGACTTTGTGTCAGGCACGACCGGCGCGTTGATCGCACTCTTGTCCGGCTCCTTGCGCGCGCTGGCGGAGGGCGGCCTCTTCACCTCCTGCATCACCTTGCGCGTCTGCGGGCCGAGGATGCCGTCAACGACCAGGCCGTTCTTGCGCTGGAACGCTTTGATTTCTGCCAAACTCAACATTGGGTTTTCCTTAGATGGAGGGAGGTTCAAAGAGGCAGAAGACTCCGCCGGCACGTTCCGTGCGATTGTAGGGCATGAGACAGATCGCGAATTCGTTGGTCTCGGAGGGCTGCACCCGGTCCCAGGTGACGAGACCGTCCACGGGCAGTTCAGCGACAGGGTTGATGGCGCGCGCCTCTTCGAGCGAGAGGCGGATGCGGTAGCCGTCCTTCTCGGCCGTGATGTTGCGGCCGTTGGGCCGGATCACCTTGCAGTCGTGGCCGCCGCAGCATCCCCAGCCGAAGACGGGATCGCGCTTCTGCGAGAACCACTCGTGGGCCCGGACGGGCGGGCACAAAAAAGCCGCCACGAGGGCGGCAGAGATTGGGGTGATCTGCATTTCAAAAAGGCCCTCTCGGCACGTGAAATTCAAAGGGCGACAACGCCCGCTCAATTTCGGGCATCAGGACAAGCACGGCGCCAATGTAGAGAGCGGCCAGCACCCACCACCACCACCGCCGGCGCAATCTCATGGTTTTTCCCTTGTGGTGCGGATGGACTCAAGCCGGCTTTTCAGATTGTTGAGAAACCACTCGCCGCCCAGCATGGCCCCCATGCCCACCAAAAAACCGATCGTGCCCTCGCTCCAATTCCAGGCGTTGAAGGTGGGCGAGAGCGCGATCGGCGTTGCGAGATAGGTGGCGGCGATCGCCCCCACCAGTGCCGATATTATCCCGTTGATCCATCCACCCTGCAGGATTAGGCGCGCACCATTGCCGAGAAGGCCTATAGTTGTCGTGCTTTCATTGAGGCCAAGGCTTTTCGCAATCCGCCCCACATCGTGCAGAAAATCCCACATGCGCCGCCGCCTATGTCGTTTGGTTGGTTGGTGAGGTGCTCCGTCTTATGGTCTTATCGCAACAGAGACGGCATAAGATGAATTGCCCGTTGTGCCACCCGGATCGCCCATATAGCCGGGATTTTCTGCACCTGCTGTTGCGATTGTCTTGTATGCCACTGCCAGCCCTGATGACCGAGTGCTTTGGTTGTCGGTGAAAGCATTAATGAGTGTGTAGCCCGATGGAGCGGTATATGCCGAAATTGAACTTGTTTTGCGACAACCCGCTGCAATAGCGAGAACCAGTGCGCCGTCCGTAACAGTTGTGATTGATGGCGGGTCTGCGGAACTTGCAGCCGTCTGCGATGAGGATGTCGTTGCCGCATCAAATTGCGTTGAATTGACGTTTCGGAACGCCGCAAGCATTGCTGTTGCACCACTCGTTCCCGCACCAGAGCCAGTGAGTGTGATGCTTCCAGAACCCGCACCTGTCGCAATCGTCCAGTGGACGCCTGCGTTTGTATCTGCGTTAGTAGAATTTGCAAAAAGGTCTTGATCTTCAGTCCATGTGAATCCGCTGCCGGATGCTGTCATATCCAAATCAGAGGTGGTGCAGGCATTCGAAACCACCACCACCAAGTCACCGGCCTGAATTGAACTACTGACTCCACCAGTGAGTCCCGTGGCTGCAACTGACAAGGCGCCACCACTTCCTGTGGCCGAGGTGTAGCCAACAAACTGAAGTGGCCCCTTGATGGCGAACGAGTTCAGAAGGAACCCGGCGCTTGCCTGCGAACAGATCAGCGCAAACGAAAGAACGAGAGAGGCGATAAACCTAATCATGTCTGATACCCGATAAGGCAGACCTTGAGGCCCTTTGCGCCTGTGCCTGCTGTGTTAATGTCAATGGTCATTTCGGCGTCGTCGGCCAGCGAGGTGTCGGTGAGCGTCACGGCCGTTGCCGCCGTCACTGACGTCTTTTCACTCGCGTCGATAAGCACCTTGTTCGTGGTCATGACGGTCGTGCCACCCTCGTTCACGTCGATCAGCGGGGCACCGGAACTACTCACGGTGTTCAGTGATCCCCTGATGTTGGTGAGGGTGAAGGCGTAAGGCATCCTGAACGTGGTCTTTGCCGTGCCTGTCGTCAGGGCCGTGGATTCATCTGATGCCGCCACGCAGAAACTTTCGATCTTTGCTTTAACTGCCGCGGCGAGGCCGTCTGCGGTGATTGCCCGCGTGGTGTCTGTGCCTGTCGTGGCCTCGGCAACCGTGGCAAGTTCAACCACGCCCGTGGCCGAGGTGGTAGCGGCCTGTTTGATGTTGCCAAAGGCTGTCGCCGCGTTCGCCACATCAGAAAGGTTGTTGGCGGCAACCATGTCGCCCGCACCGGCAATGGTGGCACATTCAAAGGCGTTGTCTGCGGCGTTGCGCCGGACGATCTGAGAGGCCGTGCAAGAGAGATCATCAGACATGCCGGCCGCAAGGCCGAACATCAGCGCGCCGGTTCCTACCTCATCGCCAACAATCGCCCGGAGTTCCGACGAGGTGTCGATTTCCGATGGTGAGATAAAGGCCGAGTCAGCCGCGGCGATTGAATAAAAATCTGTGCCCGCCTCCAAATCCAAAAGTGCGCGCATCGCTGCATAGTTGGCGGCCGTCACAAGGCTTTGTGCGTTCGCTGATGGTGTCAACCCTGCCCATGTCGTCAAGTCAGCATCAAGAGGCTGGAACACCGCTGCGGCACCGGCGATTGAATAAAAATCTGTGCCCGCCTCAAGATCGAGAAGCGCCCGCATGGCGGCATAGTTTGCCGATGTGACGAGACTCTGTGCATTTGCCGAGGGGGTGAGGCCCGCCCACGTGGTCAAATCCGCATCATAGGCCTGCACGTGGGTTCCGATTGCCAAACCAAGATTGGTTCTTGCTGTGGAAGCGTTCGCAACGTCAGACAGATTGTTGGCGGCCAACATGTCACCTCCGCCCGTCAGAGTCACACACTCAAAGGCAGAGTCACCAGAGTCGCGCCTCACATATTGCGAGGCACCGCAAGAGAGATCGTCAGACATGCCCGGCGCAAGGCCGAACATGGCTGCACCCGTTCCCACCTCGTCACTATAGGCCGTTCGGAGATTTGCGCTTGAGGGTGTCGCCAGGGCGGTTGCAACACCGGTGCCGAGGCCCGAGACACCCGTGGAGATCGGCAGGCCCGTGGCGTAGTGAGGTGCCGGACGAGGGAGTCCCGAGGGCAGGCGTGGTGAACGTGGGCGACGTGCCGAACACAAGTGGCCCCGATCCAGTTTCATCGGTCATCGCGGTTGCAAGATTGGCGCTTGAGGGTGTTGCAAGCCACGTGGCAACGCCGGTGCCGAGGCCCGAGACACCCGTGGAGATCGGCAGGCCCGTGGCATTGGTGAGGGTGCCGGACGAGGGAGTCCCGAGGGCAGGCGTGGTGAACGTGGGCGACGTGCCGAACACAAGCGGCCCCGATCCGGTTTCATCACTCACAGCCGTTGCCACTTGGGCCGATGTGGCGGTGACGGTGTTTGAACCGAGGCTGATTGTCTTGTTTGTCAGGGTGTCGGTGGTTGCCTTGCCCACAAGCGTGTCAGTGGCGGCCGGGAGTGTCAGGGCTGTGGTGCCTGCAATGGCCGTGGCTGCAACCGTGGTGGTTCCCGAGGTGCTACCGGCGAAAGTCATGCCAGCGCCGGGCGTGGTGATTGCAGGCCCCGAGAACGTCCCACCTGTCACCGTCTTGCCGGTGAACGTCAGGGCCGAGGGAAGGGAAAGGGTGGGGTTACCGGACGCGCCGTCACCATTGGTGGCGGTGATCTCATTTGCCGTGCCTGTGATGGTGCGCTGTGCCCATGTGTCTGAACCCGTGCGCGCGGCAAGGCCCGTGCTGGAAAGGGCCTCAAGGGCCGAAAGATCGTTTGCCAGGGCAAAGGTGGGATTGCCCGCGGTGCCTGCCGGATTGGAGATCGTAA
>JADJVV010000051.1 GCA_016710435.1 Hyphomicrobiales bacterium
TGGCGGAGTGATGACATCAAACAACTGTCCGACGCCGATGGGCATACCCTCAGCCGCAAAGAACGCCAGCAGCGCCGCCACGGTGTCAACGTCGATTTGTTGCGGCGGCTTGCGCATGATGTTGCGCACCGTCTGCCTGCTAAGGCCGGACAGCTCCGCAACCTCAGCGAACGTGTACCGATGGTTACGTTGCGCCTCTAACTGGCCTAGCGGTCGCAAGACGTTGAATGTCACTTTGAGCATTGTGTTTCCTTTTGTTGTGGCCATGCGTTCATTGCGTCAAGCATACAGGCGCAACGGACAATTGTCAATCACTTTGCGCATTATTATTGCTAGTTGACAAATTGTGTAACCAAAGGTACAATGCTATATATCAGTTTGGACGCAAGACAACGGTTGTAAAAATCAGCACCGCTACTCAGACTAGCGGCGCTGACTGCTAAAGGGTGCGTAGCACAGAGCCGACGCACGATCATTGTACATTGGAAGGGAACGAAACACCATGACAGACTATCTCACCAAAGAAGCAGCCGACCGAATCGACGCCTACTACCGTTGGGTAGCAGAGACGAAGATCGACATCCACGGCGGCGGCGGGTTCATCTGCGAAGAAGCTGACCTACACCCAAGTCTATTCCCTCATCAGCGCGACACCGTCCGTTGGATGCTAGCGCGCGGCAAGGCCTTGAACGCATCGTCGTTCGGTCTTGGCAAGACTCGCATCGCCTGCGAATGTCTCCGCCAGATTCACAACCGCACGGGCGCCAAGACGTTGATTGTCGCACCGCTCGGTGTGCGTCATCAGTTCACCGTCAAAGATGGCCCGGCGATGGGTATGAAAATCCAGTATGTCCGCACCGACGCCGAAGCGCTCGCAGCCGATACCCCCTACCTCATCACGAACTATGAGCGGGTGCGAGAGGGCGACATCTCCGCCGCATTCTTGGCCGAACACATCGAAGCAATCAGCCTCGACGAAGGGTCAGTGCTCCGCAGCCTGGGCAGTGACACGCAGCAGACGTTCGAGAATGTGTGCCGCCCGATTCCCTACCGCTTCGTCTGCACCGCCACGCCGTCGCCGAACGACTGGAAAGAACTCATCTACTACTCCCAGTTCTTAGGTGTCATGGACGCTGGCCAGGCGCTAACGAGATGGTTCAAGCGGGACAGTCAGCACGCCGGCCACCTGACCGTCCATCCGCACCTGGAACGGGAATTCTGGCTGTGGGTCGCGAGCTGGGCGTTGTTTGTGCAAAAGCCGTCCGACCTGGGCTATGACGATACCGGATACATCATGCCGGAGATCACGGTGCACTGGCACCGCATCGCAGCCGACCACACGAAGGCTTGGGACATCTCCGACAAATACGGCAACGTCATGCTCTTCAAAGACAGCGCCGCATCTATCCAGGCGTCAATCAAGGAGAAGCGGGACAGTCTGCAGGATCGTGTTGACAAGACAGCGGAGATTATCGCCGCCGATTCGCCAACAAAGCACTGGCTTGTGTGGCACCATCTTGAGGATGAGCGGCGGGCGTTGACCAAAGCTATCCCAGATGCGGTTGACGTGTTCGGCTCGCAGGACCTGGACGTGCGGGAGCAGCGCATCGTAGATTTTAGCGATGGCAAGTATCGCATCCTGGCCACCAAACCGGAGATCGCCGGATCCGGGTGCAATTTTCAGGAGCATTGTTACGCCAACATTTTCACCGGCGTGCGCTACCAGTTCGAAGAGTTCATCCAAGCGATTCACCGAACGCAGCGATTCGGGCAGACGAAACCGGTCGAGGTCCACATCATTCACACCGACGCCGAAGACCAGATCGTCGAGGTGATGAAAACCAAGTGGGCGAAACACAATCAGTTGGTTGACAACATGACGCACATCCTGAGAGAGTTCGGACTAACGAATGAGGCACTATCCATGAATCTCAAGCGCACGCTCGGTTTGCCCCGACAGGAAACGTCGGGGAAGTGGTTCACTGCCATCAATAACGATTCGATCGTCGAGATGGAACGGTGGGCTGATAACTCGGTCGACCTGATTCACACGTCGATACCGTTTTCCAAGCATTACGAATATTCCCCCTCCAAGAACGACATGGGTCACAACCCGTCGAATGAGGCATTCTGGCAGCAGATGGACTTTCTAATCCCGCATCTCCTGCGCACGCTCAAGCCCGGGCGCATGGCCGTGATTCACGTCAAAGACCTGCTAGAGTATGCTCACAACTCCGGTCTTGGTGTCATGGCAGTGTACCCGTTCAGTGATGACTGCGTAGCGGCTTTCCGCAAACACGGCTTTATCTTCTGCGGCCGCGTCACCGTCAACACCGACGTTGTTCGTGAGAACAACTCGACCTACCGCCTCTCCTGGTCGGAGATGGTCAAAGACGGCACGAAGATGGGCGCCGGCTTGCCGGAATACGTCCTGTACTTCCGCAAGAAACAGTCGGACACGCAGCGCAGCTACGCCGATGAGCCGGTCGTGCACACGAAGGATGAATACCCGGTCAGTCGCTGGCAAGTTGACGCACATGCCTACTGGCGCTCTTCCGGCAACCGCCTGCTACGCCCCGATGAAATCGAAGCGGCAAAGCAGGAGTGGACGCCCGAACAGTTGACCCAGACTGACGCCGGTCGCATCTACCGCTGGTACAAACTGTTCAGTGCCAAGAACCTGTACGACTACCAGGCGCACCTGGACATGGTAGCAGCACTGGATGACGCCGGCGCATTGCCCAAAACCTACGGGTTGATGCTACCCCATGCGCCAGACGGCGGGCAGGATTACGTCTGGTCGGATGTCGTGTCAATGCAGACGTTGAACTCGTCACAGTTCCGCAAGGGCGAAGAGAATCACGTTTGCCCGTTGCCCTTCGACATCGTAGAGCGTGTCATTGAACGGTTCTCGAATCCCGATGAGGTTGTCTTGGATCCATTCGGTGGCCTATTCACGGTCCCCTACATCGCTATCAAGATGGGCCGGCGCGGCGTTGGTATCGAATTGAACCCGGTCTACTACGAAGCCGGTGTGCAGTATTGCAAAGAGGCGGAATTGAACCGCGGCGCTCCGACGCTGTTCGAACTGATTGACGCAGAAGCAGCCGCAATCATGCCGACGCTCGCCGACGCAGCCTAACGTGTACCACGGTCCCGGCTGACGCAGTAACCGGCGGGGTGTTTCGCCTCGAAACCTTTCTCGTCGCCAACCTGGTCGATCCGGTTCATACAGGTTTGGCACGCTGGGACCGTTCGCTTGTGCCGGTAGGGATTAATGGGAATCTCTACCGGCTGTAACTCAGGGGACAATGACATGAAACACGAGAGGGATTACATGGACATCAGAACATATCCACAGGCGCCGACCGACCTTGACGCCGTGATCGACGGAACGCTGGCAATCATCAACGAAAAGGCGCTTCTCCGCCGCACAATCCAGAGCCTTGAATCGCAGAAGGCCGAACTGCTCGCCGCAATCAAGCAACAGGATGCGGAGATTCAATCTCTGCGCAGCGCCAACGAGCGGTTGTCAGTCCGGTTACAGGCGCATCTGCGCAACGTGAAACTGTTGGAGCAGGCGGCGCAACTCGGCGGCAAAGGTGACCGTTTCGGGTCAGAAGCCGTGCTGTGGGATTACGCCAAAGCGGAGATGCGGGACTATCGGGCAACGTTATCCGGTGACATCGGGAGCGAACAATGAAAACGCCATTGATTGAAGACCCTGCGGCGTACTGGCAGCGGCAAGCGGAGAAGTTGGCGCAACAATTGAAAGACGAAAAGAATCAGCGCCAGTACTTCGTGAACTATGCCAGGGCGCTCGAATCGCTGGTCACGTTCAAGCAACGCCTGGATGCGCAAGAAGTCGCCGGCGATTTGATGAGAAAGGATGAGGGGCCGATATGAGCGAAGAGATGTACGGCTGGGTTCGCCTGTTCCTGGCGTTCGGCGTCGGCTTTATGTTCGGGTTCATCACGATGGCCTTGATCGTGATGGCGAAGGAGAGGGACAAAGACTATGAATAACTGGCAGATGGGGACGCCGCCGGCCGGTGTCACATGCTACGTGTGGCATTACAACCTCATTCTTGAGGCAACGCACGATGGCAATGTGTGGCACGCAGCCGTGACCGGGCGCATCC
>JADJVV010000052.1 GCA_016710435.1 Hyphomicrobiales bacterium
AACTACGGTATCACCAAGCATGTCCCCGTATGCCATCGCAACCCGGCTGCTCGTGCTGCTACACTGGCGGCGCTTGACGACGGCACTGGCGTGATTGTCAGCCAGAACATCTACGAGCGCAGGCGCGGACCTGGCGCCATCGGCATCTCGACTCTTGTCGGACAGGTCGGACTATGGCCAGAGGTGGCGGCGGAGTTCGGTCTCAAATTCACCAAGCGCAACCCAGGCTTGCAGCCGGGGACAAAGCGGCAGAAGGCGAACCCGCTGAATGCGCCGCTGACCGACCAGGAGCGCAACGCCTGCAAGCTGCGGGGATGCGAGCGGGAATCGTATCAGCCGTATGCGCCTGGGGAGTTGCGGAAGATTCGGGAAGAGTTGGGAGTTTAGTATTGATAAGGGAGCTTATTGAACCATGAGAATCGACACATTGACAGAATCAGAACGGGACGACCTGGTGATAGCGCTGGCCGATGTGCAGCACGAGATTTGGGCACACTGGATGCGCTACATGTTTACGCAGGGCAAGACTGACTTCATTACCGGCGATTGGACCATGCCGGTAGCGAAGGCGGATCGGTGGAAGCGCCAGATGGATACGCCCTACGCCGACCTGACTTCGCAGGAGCGCAAGAGCGACATCGAACAGGCGGAGAAAGTGATCGCCGTCCTGCGCGAGTGGCAACAGGATTACTGGGGTGACGCATTGCAATCGCACAATGAGGCACTCGACACGATTGGCGTTCTGAGGGGGGAGATTGCCCAGCTTCGTGGCATGGACATTTGCCAGGACTGCGGCGGCGATGGCGGGATGGGCGTTCTTTGTGCGACCTGTAGCAATAGCGGCTACGTGGCCCGCAAGGTGCAGCCGTGAGCGCCGATCACATCAGGATTGCCAACACGGACACTGGTGGCTATGCGTTTCTGTGTACGCATTGTGGGGATGTTTACGTGCCCGGTCTGCCCATCTCGATTGACATGATGCTGTCGGCCATGAAATCATTCGCACGCACGCACAAGCGATGCAAGCGTCCAGCCCTTCTGACCGACGAAGTGATATTGCTGCAAAGGGCTGGCGTGAGACACTTGCGTAATCTTGAGCGCCAGTACCGATAAGGAGGATTATCCCACCTGAATAAACATTCACCCCATTGATATTTATTCATGCTTATGGTATCCTTAAGCCGTTCAAGGGGATAACATGAGCGGGGCGAATCGACAACTCATTTGATTTACAGGCGCGGCCGCGTTGGTTGCGCCTTTTGCGTTTGGGGGACAGATGTCAATGCTTGAACCGCAACAGCAGATACCGCCAGAGGTCTTGGCAGATAAGCGGGCAATCAACATCTACCTGATTGCCGTGGTCGCACTGGCCGCTATCGGCGTGCTTGCCGTGGTGGGCGGTATCATCCTCGCATGGTCGGACAGACAGGTACCCGGCGAGATATGGACGTTTGCCGGTCTTGCTGTCGGCGGTCTCGTGGCGCTTGTTGGGAGCGAGGGTAGGCAATGAGCGAATACGCAATCATGGCAGATGACAGCGAGGATATGACCTATCCTGACACTCGCACGCATGACCAAAAGGTCGTGGCGCAACTGGCGGCGCTCGAACTGGAGATGCGCAAACTCTCCGAGCGTGTTGCGCACAATGAGACCTGGCTACACAAACTCCTGAACCCGAACGCCGATGCGGACCCGTCCCAGCAGCCGACGCTGCTCGACCTACAGGACGGGTTCTGATGGGACTTGACACCAGTACACCGGCAACCAAGTTCTACCGCACACCGAAGGGTGAACCGGCGGCGCTTGACGTGTACCTGACCTACTCCAAGCCGGAACACCCATTTGACGCCATATCCTCATTTCAGGCAGGCGCAACCGTGTTTGTGGCGAGAGAACATGCGCAGGATGTAGCTGTGGCGCTAGGGGTGACTTATGGTCGGTGACTTTATCATCTACACCGTTTCGAGTGCCGTCGCTCTGGCCATCCTCATGTGGATTCTCGCACGCTACGCACAGTTGGCGGTTGCCATGCTCGACCGCATCAGCCTACCACGGCGCCGCAATCGTCACTCTGCGGAATACATCGCATACATGCAATCGGACGAGTGGCGCTCCACCAGGCGCATCGCACTGACGCGCGCCGGCAATCGCTGCGAGTCGTGTGGCGAGACGCACGGCTTGGAAGTCCATCACCTGACCTACAAGCGCCTGGGGCATGAGCAGCCGAACGACCTGCGTGTCTTGTGCGGGGACTGTCACGAAGCGGCGGACCGGACACGGGCAGCGAAGGCGAGGCGGGCTTATGCTTGACGGTATCCTACTCGGCGCATTCATTGCAACCGGCGCATTCATCTGCGGGTTCGCAGCCTGTTTTCTGGTGCAACGATACCACGAGGATGAGCGCCGCGAATGGGGACGTGCCTACGGTGCGCTGCAACAGAAACTAGCAGAGGCTGAGCGCATGGCGTTTACGGAAGAGGAGCGTGGATAGTGCCATTTTTGAATCGCGGGTTGATGGGCGGCATGGGGATGGGCGGGGGGGGGCAACCTGCGCTGGCTTGCCGGGCGGCGGCGGCTGATTGTGTGCGGCTGCACGTGGGGCGCACGTTGGCGGCAAGACGTCAACCTGGCGAATCCCGGCACAATGACGCCGCCGGGAACAGCGCCGACGCTTGCGCGGCGCGGATGGGTTTTGACGGAATCGAATATCTGACGACCGGTATTCCGCCAACGAAAACACTGGGAGCATGATTATTCGATTTTCGCGGCGCGGCGCAGGCAGCGGTTCTCGGCGTGCGTCGAATGACCGGGATTCAGATCCGGGATGCGCATGCCGAAAGCGGCGACGGGGGATCTACTAGCAACGGCTATGACAAGCGGCGGTGGCAGAGTTGCCGGAAGGTTATCTGGCGGGGAATCGAGATGGCGCAATTCAAGGTGGCGGCGCCACCAGGGGTAGCATCTCGCAGGGTTTGTATACGCGGCGATCTGATGGCGCGCGCACTCGTCAGCGCGTAAATTCAACGATTTTACATATGGCGCGTAATGGCGGCTCAAATGGCCATGCTTTATCCGCGGAGTTCAGATTGATGTCGATTCTCTTTCCATTCATCGCATCCGCCATAATCACGGTGACGCAGCCGCCGACCGGTCTAGGTTTCTCGGTGGCATGGCAGCGTGGCGACGAGTGGAAGAATGAATCTCTCGCCATGCTGAATCCGCCAGTGTGGAAAGACTGGCTTTACGACCACGCCGGCGAACCGGGCTACATCCCTCAAGTCTACGGGATGATAAGATGGGATGAAAAGGCGGCGCAGGCGGCAAGACTCCACAGCGGCGACACATGGATACTTGGCAGCGAACCGGAGCTAGAACTTGGCACACACACGCACCCAGAGGACGCAGCGGAGTTCAGCCGAAGATGGGATTCTGAGGTGGGCGGCTCTTGGGGCGCTCCCGGTATTATCCTATGGGACGGCGGATACGACTGGCTCGACCGTTACCTTGCAGCCGGCGGACTTGTCGGGGACCACTGGCACGTCCACCTGTACGATGTCGATACGCCGGATGAGTGGTCAAAGTCGTGGCGGCGATGGCGTACATGGATGGCAAGTAACGACCTGGAGCGACCGACCATAATCGGTGAAACGGCAGGATGGGACGCCAACGTGAATCAGGCTGACATCTTGGACCGCATCGCCGAAACGATGGCAGATGACCCGTTGCTTGAGACGGTGCTATGGTACAGTGACGCCGACTACTGGGGCTTGTGGCAATGGGCGGACCTGCGCACGGACACCGGACTAACGCCGCTAGGTCAACACTACCTGGCCATGCGTGCCGCAGCCGTGCCGACTGGCCTACCGGTTGACCCAGAGCCGAAGCGGGAATCGCACCGTGTCTACCTTCCGCTAGGGGTACGCTAATGGCAATCGCCGGCTCCGCCGCCTCGTCGATCGGTCTCATGCTCATTGACGGTCGTCTTGTCGAGGGCGCCGTCATGTTGCGCCAGGGGTCAATCCTCTGCGACACGGCTGATGATGCGTGGGCAAAGTTGCTGACAACTGGCGA
>JADJVV010000053.1 GCA_016710435.1 Hyphomicrobiales bacterium
TACAGTCCGACCAAAGCGAGCGGGGATTTTCTTACCGTCCAGTGCGACATCTGTGGCGAGTGTTTGCCGGCTGCGCTGATACCGGATGAGGTATTCGACGGCTGGATGTGGGACGGCGTGAAGTATCCCCGGCTCGACTATCAAGCCTATTGCCGCGCGACGGATGCCAGCATTCGGCGCTGCTTCGATGTCGGAACGGCGGAGCTTGCGCTGTTTACGGGGATGATCGCTCATGGTTGATCGTGGCAAGGATATCCAAACCGAGAATGGATTCGTGCGCATCCATCCGGCAATCCTAGAACTGCTGGCGAAACAGGACCTTACCGGCCGCGAGTTCAGATGTCTTCTGTTCTTATTCCGCAAAACCTATGGATACCATAAGAGGGGAGACACTATCAGTCTGGCGCAATGGTCAGATGGAACCGGCATGTCAAAATCAAACATCTGCAATACCCTAAAGAGTTTGGTCAGTAAAGGCATCCTGAAACAAACACAAACCGGACCCAAGCGCCCGATAATGTGGGAGTTCAATAAGTATTTTGAGGGATGGAAAAACGCAGAATCTGTTATCCCCATGGATAACAGTTGTATCGCAGAATCTGTTATCCCCATGGATAACAGTTTGGAACCATCTATTATCCCCATGGATAACAGATCTGTTATCCCTGACCACGAGTGCACAAAAGATAAAAGAAAAGGAGAAAACCGGGTTACTCCATCCAGTGACTATTTCGGCATGAAACGTCCATACCGGGCAGAGGCAATAGCAGCCGATGGATTCACGCAAGATGCGGCAAGGTGCGGAGTCGATGCCAAGACGTTCAGGCAGATAACAGATGCGCTCTTGGATGCGACCGGGTTAAAGGCGCTTGTGGACGCCGGCGACGAATCGAAGCTGCGTTACGCCAAAAATGACGCACTGGTTTTAATCCGACTCGGCACGAAGACGGTGGAGCAAGTCACCACGCTCGCAGCCGCATACAAGACCGCCAACGCATGGCGAACAACTCCGCCCAAAACAAGTGACCTATCGGCATACGCTAGCCAGCTTCTGGCGGCGCCGACGATAGCAGAATCAAAAAGCACCGTAAACGGTTTCACCCTTTCCGACATAGGTGATTGACATGAAACAAACGCAAGCCCAGCAGGTCTTGAACCTGACGCACCCGACCGCAGAGATAACCACGCTCGCCGCCATGCGAGCCGACATGGACGCAGCCATATTCATGGCAGATGCGCTCTGCCCGCAGGATTACACCGACCCACGCCGCCAGGTCATATTTCAGGCAATCGTCAACGTCGTGCGCGGCACCGAACCGCTAGATGATACGGCGATTCTGGCGGAGTGCGCAGGCGTGGCCCGTGACATGCGCCTGGATGTGCATGTTGACGGCGGTTATCTGGCAGGCTTGGAAGGTGACCCGTTGCGCGCAAAAGCCTACGCCGTGACGGTCAAGCGCATGGCATGGTTGCGCAACGCCGGCGACTTCGCTTACTGGTTTGTGCAATCGCTACAGGAGTTGCCGGACCCTGACCAGTTGTATTCGTCGGCGAGCGAACGATTGCAGATGCTGCAACCGCCCCGCAAAGACAAGAATTTTGTGTACGGCTGGGACACCGTGACCGACCACGGGCTGTCAATCGAGCAGCGCATCAAAGACGCCGACTCAGGCATAGTCAATCCGTTCTCATGGCCGTGGGTGACATGGAACGCAGTTGTTCGCCCGCTCCGCCCCGGCATGGTTGGCGTACTGGCGGCGCCCGATGGCATGGGCAAGACAACCTATCTTGAGATTATCGCCGAACACTGGGCGCGCGGCGGTATGAACGTGGTGTATGTCCATCTTGAGGATGATTTGGAATACAAGCTCGACCGCCGCCTGGCACGATGGGCGCGCATCCCGCTGACCTGTATTGAGGATGGCAAGTTCACCCCGCCGCAACGTGACAAGATTCGTCAGGCGCAACAGGAGATTGACCGCCTCTGCCCCACGTTGCACTACTACCATGCGCCTGGGCAATCAATGGCTGACATCGTTCGGGAGCTTGAATCGAAGGTCGCAGAGGGTGTGTGTCAAGCCGTTTTCTTTGACTATCTCGACAAGGTAGCGCCGTCCCGCTCGCAGGCGAAACTGTTCGGTGACAACACCTGGGAACGGCAAAGCGCCGATGTCGAGGCGCTCAAGGTCTTTGCGGAAAAGCACCGGCTGCCAGTCGTGACCGCTACGCAGGGCAACAAGTCGATGCAAGAGGTCGGTGTTGTGCAGACTCGCAAGAACATCGGCGGCAGCGGTGGCAAGACGCAGAAAGCGCAGCTCGTTGTAATCCTGACCCGTGACCTGGTTGGACCGGAGGGATTGCGGGATGAGCAGGGGACCGTGTTGGCGGAACCTGGCGACTATAGCCCATTCGTCAATGTCCGAATCGACAAGCAGAATCGCGGGCGCGCCGGCGTGACCATCCGGCAATTCCTCATCGGGCAGTATTTCGACGTGCGCGATATCAAGGCGAGGTAACTCATGGCAGCGATAAAGCCCCGATTGCTGGATCTCTTTTGTTGCGCCGGCGGCGCCGCCAGAGGGTACCAGATGGCAGGATTCCATGTGACCGGAGTCGACATTAAACCGCAACCCAGATACGCCGGGGACGTGTTCGTGCAGGGAGATGCGCTTGAGTATGTCGCATCGCATGGGCATGAGTTCGATGTCATCCACGCAAGCCCGCCGTGCCAGGGGTACAGTGCGTCCAGACACATACACGGCGAACTGTCGCACCCGCTACTGATTGACGAAACCCGCCGGCTGCTACAGGCAACTAGCAAGCCATACGTTATCGAAAACGTGGAAGGCGCTCCGCTCCTAAATCCAATCGTCCTGTGCGGGATCATGTTCGGGTTGAAGGTGTACCGGCATCGCCTGTTTGAAACGAATCCTTTTCTGTTGGGGCCAGCGCACACGAGTCACCCCAAAAACGCTACAACGAATTCATGTCACGGATACTCGACCATTGCCAACGGCGCCACACACATAACGGCTGCTGGCCACAACTTCAACCGGATTGATGCAATGAAGGCGATGCGCCTGGACTGGGATATGACACGGGAAGAGGTCGCCCAAGCCATTCCGCCATCCTACACCGAATACATCGGGCGTCACATGTTGGAATCGATCGAGGTGTCAGCATGGCAGCGGGCTAATCTGCGGCGCCGCTCTCCTGGCGCTACCGGTGACGATACTCGTTTTGTGGATTTGGAAGGGGAAGGTGCAACCGTGAAAGAACAATCAGCAGCGCAGGCGCTCGCCGCCATGCTCAAAGCGAACCCAGACCTGTCCGTCAATGGCCAGGTGTCAGCCGTGGTCGAGGATGTCGACCCGCTCGAGCACGCCGAACAGTGCGCAGTTATCGACTGGGCCAGGGCGCATGAGGATGTGTACCCTGCGTTACGGCTGCTCTACGCCGTGCCGAATGGGGGGTATCGACATCCGGCAACGGGCGCGGCGCTAGTCAGGCGGAAGGGGTGCGAAGTGGCATTCCGGATTTGTGTCTCCCAGTTGCACGCCGCGGGTTCAATGCCTGCTACGTCGAAATGAAGCGCATCGGCGGGCGCCCATCGTCGGCGCAACTGTACATCCTGGAGATGCTCCGGGAATATGGCAATCTGGCAATCATCGCGTACGGTGCCGGCGAAGCTATCCGGGCGTTGGAGCATTATCTGGCGGAGTGATGACATCAAACAACTGTCCGACGCCGATGGGCATACCCTCAGCCGCAAAGAACGCCAGCAGCGCCGCCACGGTGTCAACGTCGATTTGTTGCGGCGGCTTGCGCATGATGTTGCGCACCGTCTGCCTGCTAAGGCCGGACAGCTCCGCAACCTCAGCGAACGTGTACCGATGGTTACGTTGCGCCTCTAACTGGCCTAGCGGTCGCAAGACGTTGAATGTCACTTTGAGCATGGTATCTCGTTTCGGTAAGGATTGCGTCATTGCGTCAAGCATACAGGCGCAACGGACAATTGTCAATCACTTTGCGCATTATTATTGCTAGTTGAGGACGCAAGACAACGGTTGTAAAAATCAGCACCG